>JBBQGO010000041.1:0-11318 GCA_038323125.1 Pyrinomonadales bacterium | reverse complement strand
CTCAACCCCGCCGCAATTGCGGCAGGGCTGAGTCCCACCTGAAGATCAACTTGTATCTTTATCCGATCTCCAAGACTGAGATGTTTGTAGCTTTTTTTCATGCAACATTCTTTCATATTTATTTCCTCCTGAATGTTGCACATGGAGTTTGAGCGCGGCCCAGATAAAATGATTTTATCTGGAGAAAAATCTCTCTTTCCTAGAGGGAAAATCCTTTTTCTTCGAGACAAGATAATTTTTTCTCGAGGTACGACCCGTTCGTCGCGCGATAAAGGCAGTACGCCGCGCGGCGAAGGAATTTTTTCTTGAGTTAACGGGATTTTTTCTCGAGGCAAAGGCCTTCATTCTCGCTGTACGGATTACCGTCCCCACTTTAATTTGTTCCGCAGCACGTCAAAGTAGTTTCGATTCGCAGGGTGGACGAGGTTCAGCGTCGTTTCGCTTTTTCGGATCCGAACGCTGTCACGGGCGAGCATCGGATAACCGATCTGGCCGTCGAGGCTTAGGATTACGCCTTCGTTTTCGTTCTCCAGGATCAGTTCGATGTCGGCCCCGTCGGGCACAACGATCGGACGGTTTGTAAGCGTGAAGGGACAGATGGGCGTTAGCACCATGGCGTTCATCGACGGATAGATAATAGGGCCGCCGGCAGACAGGTTGTATGCGGTCGAGCCTGTCGGCGTCGCAACGATCAGGCCGTCAGCGCGGAACGAGTTTACAAAGAGGCCGTTAAGATTGACGATTATCTCGATGATCCGGGCGATCGCCGCCTTGTTTATCACGACATCGTTGAGGACGCGGCCTGAGGCCAGCATTTCATTTTCGCGCCAGTGCTCAGCCTCCAGCATCACGCGGTGGTCGACTTCGTAATCGCCCGCAAAGATCATCTCTAGTGCCGGAAACATCTCCTCGATCCTGAAATCAGTAAGATAACCGAGGCTGCCGTAGTTGACTCCGAGGACCAAGACGTCTGCGTCGCCGACCATGCGGGCCGTTGAGATCATCGTCCCGTCGCCTCCGAGAACGACGATCAGGTCGGCCCCGAGCAGCGGCGGCAGGCTTTCATCACGATCTCCGCCCGCCGAGATGGGCTCGCCTGCCCGTTTAATGCCGCGCGACCCCAGCCAAGCCGAGAGTTGCTCGGCCGTAGCCATTGCATCATCGTGGCCGGGCTTTACGACGATACCGACGGATTTGATCTGGCTCTTTACCATGGCAAATACCCGTTAATCATCACGGAAATGAGACGAAACTGCAAGCATCTTTATCTTGGCTTCAGCCTAATTCGATCATCTACCATGGTGCTCATCCGTCAGGTTTTCGGCATCCGGTTTAGATGCCTGGTTCATCAAATTACAGTTGCAGGCATGGAATACACCAACGCGGCATTGCTTTCGCGTTGGATTTTGCCTTTATTTTTGCTAAAATTGCGGTTTGTCCTTTGTCATAAGTTTTTTGAATTCCAATCAGATAGGTACCATACATGTTAAAGTTTTTCACTCGTCTTGAGAGGACGCGAAATTTCGTTCTTTTTGCTATAGCCATCCTGATGGTTGGCAGTCTCGTATTTTTCTACACACCGTCGAGCAATACAGCCCTCGCCAATCTGGCTCAGAGCGACGAGACAGTCGCTCTAGTCGGCAGCCATAAGGTGCCGGTCGGAGAACTCGTCAGGCAAAAGGAAAACTATGCTCAGTTCGGCCGCGGGCAAACGTTCCCATCCAAGATGATCCTGGACGGCCTGATCAGCAGCCGCATAACGCGGATCGAGGCCGAGCGCCTCGGCCTCACCGCATCGGATGCTGAGGTCGCGGCTCGTATTCGCGAGCAGTGGAAGCCAACCGACGGCAAGCCGTTCGACCAGGCGGTTTACGAGCAGAACGTGACCGAGCAGTTCGGAAATATTGCAACATACGAACGCAGCATGCGCGATGATACCAGTGCAAAAAAGCTTGAGGCATTTTTGACCTCGGGAGTGGTCGTTTCTGAGGAGGAGGTCCTGGAAGACTATCAACGTAAGAACACCAAATTCGATCTCAACTACGTCGCCGTAAACAGTACGGACCTTGCTAAGACCATTACCCCGACCGATGCCGAACTGAACCAATACTTTGAAACGAATAAACAGACCTATCACATCGGCGTTCCGCAAAAAAAGATCAAGTATGTCTTTGTAAATACCACCAAGATCGGCGAAAAGCTTCAGATCCCTGAGGCCGATATCAAAGCGGAATTTGGGAATCTGCCGCCGGATAAAAAGATCGCCGGCGTATTAGGCCATGAGATCGTCCTGCGCGTCGCCAAGCCGGAATTTGATTCTCAGGTGCAGACCAAAGCTAATGAGCTAGTACAGAGATTGAAAGAGGGCGGCGATGTGGTGTCAGAAGAGGCCTTTAGTGAGTTGGCGAAGGGACACTCTGAAAATGCGGCGACGGCGTCGAGCGGCGGTAAGCTTGCCGGGCCGGTCAGAGAGAACCCGGAGAAGCCGGACGATCCCTACCAGCGCCTCCTGAAAATGAAGCCTGGCGAGGTCACAGAACCTATCAGCTATCAGAGCCGATACTTCATATTGCGACGGGGCGAGGAGGTACCAAAAACCTTTGAGACCGCGCGCAAGGAACTTGAGGTCAGTCTTCGTAACCGCCGCGCCTACACCGTTGCGGCCGAGCTTGCACAAAAGGTCGTCGATTCGCTCAAACAAACAAAGGACCCTGTTAAAACAGCCCAGGCATTTGCGGCTGAGGCAAATATGGGTGCTGGCGAAATGGTTCGCGAGACTGCGTATGTTAAACCCGGTGATGATATTCCCAACATAGGCATCTCGCCGCAGTTCGAGGAAGGCATCAGAGGCCTTGAAAACGTTAATGATGTAGGAGAAAAGACCCCGATCCAGAATGGCTTTGCTATTCCGATGCTGGTTGATAAGAAAGAGCCGCGTGATGCAACTTTTGACGAAGTTAAGGCCCAGGTGATCGAGGCCGTGAAACTCGAGAAAGCGCGCAGCCAGGTCGAGGACATCGCCAAGCAGATCGCCGCCGCGGCTGGATCTGCGGTTGCCCTAAACGGAGCGGCGAGCGCAAAAGGGGCAGCGGCTAAAGAGCAGAAAAACTTTATTATCGGGTCCCCGCTTGGCGAAGGCCCGACTGCGGGCACCAGTGAAGCTCTCGAGGATGCCGTCTACGCATTAAAGGCCGGCGAGGTTACAAAGACGCCTCTGAAGGTCGGCGACAACTGGTATGTCGTCGGTGTCACCAAACGCGAAGACGCCGATATGACGGATTTCGCTACTCAGCGTAGCGGGCTGATGGAACAGATGCTTTCCCGTAAGCGTTCGGTGATCTTCTCGGATTACCTGATGGCCATCAAGCAAAAGATGGAGGCTGACGGAGCTATAAAGATATACACTGATGTTCTCGCTAAGGTCGACGCGCCGGTGCCGGGAATGCCTGGTGTTCCTCAAGGAATGCCTCCCGGAGCACCACAGGGAGCTACGCAGAGCATTCCGATCGGGTGATCTAACTTACGAGAAAGCTGAATAGCAATGGCAGGTAAACGGTACGCCCGTTTACCTGCCATTTCTTTTTTTACCGCTTGATGATAGCGGCTACATGGTTTGGACGGCGTGGGCATTCTTCAGCCCACACACTGCTTTCTATTCACCAACCCGGACCCGGTCGGCCGCTCAAAAAGCTACTTGCCGATCGCCTTCAGATATCTCGATAGCTCTTCACGAACCCTGGGGAACAGGAACAGCAGGCCGATCATATTAGGAAAGACCATCGCAAGGATCATCGCGTCAGAAAAAGCAAGAACCGAACCGAGCGATGCGGCCGCACCGATCACGACGAAGATGCAGAACAAAAGCTTAAATGAAAGGTCTGCCGCTTTTGAGCGGCCGAACAGGTACTTCCATGACTGAAGGCCATAGTAGGACCACGAGATCATCGTCGAAAAGGCAAACAGGACGATAGCCAACGTTAGAACCACGTTGAACCCTGGAAGCACATCATTGTACGCCCTTGCAGTCAGATCGACACCGTTAACAGCCTGGCCGTCGATCATGACATTCCTCACACCGCTTGCATCAACGATGCCGCCGTATTGGAAGAAGCCGTCCATGTTGAACAGAACGATCACGATCGCGGTCATCGAACAGATAACTACCGTATCGATGAAAGGCTCAAGTAACGAGACGAGTCCTTCACTCGCAGGATACTTGGTCCTAACGGCCGAGTGAGCGATCGCAGCCGAACCGGCTCCGGCCTCGTTAGAGAACGCGGCACGCCTGAAACCCTGAATAATCACCCCTGCGACACCACCTACACCAGCCTCGGGTGTGAATGCACCGGAAATGATCATACCGATCGCCGCAGGAACTTCCGTAAAGTGAGCGAGAATGATAATGATCGAGGCGATGATATAAATGATCGCCATCAGAGGTACGAGTTTTTCCGTTACGCTCGCGATTCGCTTGATGCCGCCGATGATAACCACCGCGACCAACAGAGCCATAATGATACCGATAACCGTTCGAGCTGCTCCGCCTGCTCCGTATCCGAACATCGTCGTGAGCTGTGTGGTTGCTTGGTTTGCCTGAAACGCATTACCGCCGCCAAACGAACCGCCCACGCAGAATATCGCAAAAATAACAGCTAGGACCTTGCCGAATCCTCCGATCTTTAACTCAGAAAACCCCCGCGAGAGGTAGTACATCGGACCACCGTGAACGGTCCCGTCTGCGGCCACATCCCGATACTTTACACCGAGCGTACATTCAACGAATTTGGACGACATGCCCAGCAGGCCGGCAATGATCATCCAAAAGGTCGCACCGGGCCCGCCGATGCTCACCGCGATCGCGACGCCCGCGATGTTTCCCAAACCGACCGTACCTGATACGGCAGTGGCAAGCGCTTGAAAATGGCTAACTTCGCCGTGATGCCCCTCGTTCTTAATGGTCCTGGCTATATCACCCTCTTCAGTTATATTAACTTCGGCTCCCAGATCAACATGAGGTTCGGAATGATCGGGATCGGCCGCCATTTCAATGTCGTCGTATTTGCCTCGAACGACCTGCAAAGCAAGGGGGAATCGCCGTATATTCACAAAGCCGAAGGCAACCGTAAAAAATGTGGCGCCAAAGATAAGCAGTACGAGCACGATGGGAAGATTAAAGGGCTCCGGCAGCGGCACAGGAAAGAAAACGAGCCATTCAAACCAGTCGGCAACCGGCTTAAATGCCTCATCGATCTTTTCATCAAGGCCCCTATCCTGGGCGGTTACCAGTATTGGCAGTAACAGGACGGAGAATACGGAGAGAGCCAGTTTCGCGACTTTGTGATTCATTTGCACCTCTTAGTGAAGATTTTTTAATGCCCGTGTGTTCGTAATGCGGCCAAAACTACTTTGATCTGTGAATTGATTGACGCCGATGATTGTATAATTAGGTTCACCTTAAATACAAGCGTTGATGGCGCGAACCTCCGGCCTCCGCGGATAATACGGACGGCTGCCAGCGACTGTTTCGTCACAAACCAAAATGAATGGACCAAATACATTTGGCGATATGCCGCCGGAAGAGTTTCGAAAATACGGTTATGAGATCGTCGACTGGATCGCCGACTATTTTGAGAAGATCGAAGAGTACCCGGTACTCTCGCAGGTTCGGCCGGGCTGGTTGACCGAGAACCTGTCCGAGGCGGCACCCGTTAAGGGCGAGAGTTTTAAGGACATTATGGGCGACGTTGACCGTCTTATACTACCCGCGGTAACTCACTGGAATCATCCGAACTTTCACGGCCTCTTCTCAACGTCGGCAAGCTCGATAGGTGTATTCAGCGAGATGCTGACCGCGGCATTTGATATGAAAGGAATGTTGTGGCGAATGGCGCCGGCCTCGACGGAGCTCGAGGACGTGGTGCTTGATTGGCTGCGGCAGATGATGGGTTTGCCGGGGCATTTCGAGGGCATCATTTATGACACCGCGTCGGTTTCGACGATGCATGCGCTCGCCGCCGCAAGAGAACGTGCGGGATTGAGCATTCGCGAACGCGGTATGGGCGGCCGCGAAGACGTACCCCTGTTGCGGGTCTATTGCTCGGAGCACGTACATACCTCGATAGACAAAAGCATGATCACGCTCGGCCTAGGGCTCCGCGGTCTTCGCAAGATCGAATGCAATGAACGGTTTGAGATGATACCCGAGCGGCTCGCCCAGGCGATCGAAGAAGATATTGCCGCGGGCTTCATGCCCATATGCGTTATTCCTACGATCGGGACCACATCGACATCCAGTGTCGATCCTGTCGACGCGGTCGCTGATATTTGTGAGCGGCACGGCCTATGGCTCCACGTAGATGCAGCTTATGCGGGCTCAGCCGCCATCGTTCCCGAGTGCAGAGATCTTTTCAAGGGCTGGGAACGGGCCGATTCGATCGTGGTCAATCCACACAAATGGCTGTTCACACAGTTCGACCTGTCGGTTCTTTATTGTAAAGATCTGAGTGTTTTGAAAGAGGCATTCACTCTGGTTGCCGAATACCTGAGGACAAGCGACGAACAGATAGTTAAGAACGGAATGGACTATGGCATTCAGCTCGGGCGCCGATTCAGGTCGTTGAAACTTTGGTTTGTTATCCGCTACTTCGGCCGCGACGGCCTTGTAATGCGGCTTCGCGAACATTGTCGCCTGGCTCGGCTTTTCGCCTCGTGGGTGGAGGCCTCGACCGAGTTCGAGATGCTCGCCCCGGTGCCCTTCGCTCTGGTTTGTTTTCGTGCCTGCCCGGACGGGGCCAGTGACCTGGATGCGCTAAACGAGCGAGTGATGAACGCTATAAACAGCTCGGGCGAGGCTTACCTGTCGCATACAAAATTAAATGGCAGTGTCGCGCTCCGGTTGTCGGTGGGGAGCATTCGAGTTGAAGAAAAACACCTTAAGAAAGTATGGAACCTGCTGAAGGACCAACTTTCGGCATCACAGGCTTAATGCAATTCAAAAAAACGACTGTCATCCGCGCAACTCCCGAGTGCGTCTTCTCGTTCCATGAGCAGCCGGACGCTATGCGGCGCCTGATACCGCCGTGGGAGGACGCCAACGTTATCAAGACGGCGGATATCTCGGTAGTAGGCTCGCAGGCGATAGTCGAAACCAAGCTTTTCGGGCTGATCACCACGCGTTGGGTTGCAGAACATACCGCGTATGACCCACCGCACATGTTTGAGGATGTACAACTCGCGGGTCCATTTACCAGTTGGCGCCACCGGCACATTGTCGAGCCGCACCCCGACGGCTGTACGCTGATCGATGATATCGAATACGAGGCACCGTTTTGGATATTTGGTGTGATCGCTGCGCCGTTTGTGATCGTCCCCAAACTCGAGCGAATGTTTTGCTACCGGCACGAGGTCACTCGCAAACGGTGCGAGAACGAAGACCTCACGAAAACATCCGTCGAAGACTGTTGATCGTGCCTTCGAATAGAAACTCGCCGATACCCGCGGTTTCATGCGAGCGGTCGTAACTTGCCAGCTCAACGAACGCTTTACCCATAATGTCCGCACCACGATTGGACCCGATCACCTTACACGCGCCTTCGCTATATTGTACTTCGCCGCACACCCGCCTGGTGTCGCAGGCCGCTCGTCAGCCACATTATGCGAGAATGTCGTTATGCTGATCCATATTGTTTGCTGGAAATACAAACCGGAAGTAGATGAAGAGGTGCGAAACCGTCACCGCGCCGAACTCAGGGCGCTGGCTGGCGTGATCACCGGTATTGAGCGCTTTGATGTCGGTGCCGACATTCTGCACCTTGACCGGTCATACGAAACAGGGCTGGTCGCGGTGTTCCCGGACCGTGCCGGTTTAGATGCATATACCGTGCATCCCGAACATCAGCGGGTGGCGGCGTTTGGCAAGAGTCTCGCCGAACACGCCGTCTCGGTCGATTTTATGAACGATGAATAGCAGGCCATCACCGCGGCTGTACGGAGGCAAACGATTTGAGCACCGCACACATCATAAGAAAGCATATTATTAAGAAATATTCTCGATTATGACAAAGTTTATTAGAAACGGTTTTAAGCTCGCTATTGCAGCATCGCTCCTCTCCTTGCCCGTTTTCGCTCAGGCAGTTAAACGTACACCATTCGACGTGACCAATTACGTAATGGACGTTTCACTGACACCGGCAGAACGGCGGCTAAAGGCCACCGTCGATGTCACTTTCACGCCGCTCGAAGACACGCGCACGGTCTCGTTTGAGCTAAACGGTTCGTTAAAAGTCGATAGTGTGACACGCCAGGGCGGCCGCTCCGGTATTACGCCACTGCCGTCGCCCAAAGGAGTCGTCAGGGCACCCGCCCCTACTGCGGGCGCCGTGACATTTGTTCAGGACCAGTCAAACAGCACCGACCTGGGGCCGCACGTCCGCGTCGACCTGGGCGACAATGTGGCTAAGGGCACGCCCGTCGTGCTCCGCTTTGTTTACAGCGGTGTGCTCGACGGGCCGAGCGGCGGCCCGCTGCTGACAAAGCGGCTCGCGTTCGTAGGTGACAGCCAGGGATATTTGATGTACGCCGCCCGGTGGTTCCCGTTTCACGACTACGCGGCTGATCCGGCAACGTCGGACATAAGTATTTCACTTCCTTCAGAATATCAAGTCGTCGGCTATAGCGATTCGCCGGTCGCGGCCGCGGGCGGAAAGTACAGGTTTGTTCAGTCAACACCTGCTCTGCCCGGCAACTTCGCTTATGGCCGTTATGCTCCCAAGACTCTGCGGATCGGCGAACAAGAGCTTCAGTTCTATGCAAAACCCGGGAGCGATGCGCTAATCGCCTCGTATGGCGAGACGCTGGGCAAGGCTCTGCAGTTTTATACAAAACAATACGGGCCTGCGAATAGCGGTAAGCGGTTGACCGTTGTGCAGATCGACGACGAAAGCCTCGATTTTTACTCATCGCCGGGAATGCTGTTTATCGCCAGCCGGCAGTTTGAGGAGGGCCGCGACATCACGACCGCCCGGCTGCAGCGTGAGGCTGCATATCAATGGTGGGGTATGACCGTCGGCCTACAGTCCTTCGACGATGCATGGCTGTCGCAGGGGTTGGCGGAGTATAGTGCATTTTCCTTGCGCGAGAGCGAGATGGACGGAGCAAAACTCGATGCGCTCCGCCGCGAACTGCTCGAAAAGTCGCTTACGTTCGAACAAACCTCATCACTGCTCCGCGCTCCCGCAAGCCTGGACGACCAGAGCGCCGGTTATCAGTACATCATGTACGCGAAAGGGGCATTCGTATTCAAGCTGCTACGCGATTCTCTGGGCCCGCAGAAATTTGACCAGCTGCTCCGCACATATCTACAGGAATATCGCGGCAAACGGGCATCGATCGACGATTTCGAAAAGCTGACGTCAAAGGTAGCGGGTGACAATATGCGCTATTTCTTTGCCCGCTGGGTCGAAGGCACCGGCGTACCGGAGTTTACAAGCGATTACCTGATAATTCGTACTCGCGGCGGCAAGTTCGTTACACGCGGCACCGTGAAACAGAACTACGACAACCTGCGGCTGCCGGTCGAGCTGCAGCTGCGTTCCGAGGGCGACCTGGGCCTGACGACCGTGACCGTCCAAATGGAAGAGTCGAGCGCTGATTTCAATATCGAATCAACCGGTAAGCCGCTGGCCGTCGTGATCGATCCGAACTACAAATTGCTTCGCATCTCGCCCGACCTGCGGGTCGCGTCGATTGCCCGCCGCGGCATCGAACAGTTCAAAGAAGGTAACTATGTCGAAGCACAGCAGCAGTTCGAAGCGGCACTAAAGCTCGACCGTTCAAACTCCTGGATCTACTATCACCTCGGCCTGCTCTTCCTTGAGCAGCGTAATTACGATCTGGCGATAGACAATTTCAAGGCATCGATCGCCGGCAACCTTAACCCCGCGTGGCTCTCGGTCTGGTCAAATATAAAGATGGGCAACGCCTACGACGCCAAAGGCGATCGCACGCGTGCCGTCGCGGCATATAAAAAGGCCGAATCGTTGGGCGACAACTACGATAATGCTCAGGAGGCCGTTAAGAAATACATGGCCTCGCCATTCGACCCGAAGGAAAAGCAGACGACCGCCATTAATTGATCGCCCGGAACGCGAGCGTCTCGCTTGCCCGTCGTCAGACCGCGGGTGATCGATCAACGGACCAAACTCGCCGCGGCGGCCTCGCCGGTTTCGATCGCACCTTCCATAAAGCCTTGCCAGTCGGCGATGTGTTCACCGGCAAAGAGTAACTTGAGGTGGGGACGAGCGAGTATCGGGCGGATGCCGAACCATTGGCCGGCACGGTATAGGGCATAAGCACCCTCGGTGTACTCGTCCCGCTGCCAGGCGTACGAGGCGATGTCTTTGGCGAGCTTAGGTGCCTCAGCGTTATAGTCGATCAGGTCGCGGGTAATAACGTTCATCCGCCGTTGGTCGTCCTGCGACGCAAGCACGTCGGCCTTTTCGCCGATCGCGTATGCAGTCAAGATCCCCTCGCGACCGGGTTGGTTCTGCGTCGAGTGAAAGTAGTAGTGCGAGGTGGTGTCGGATATCAGCGAGAAGTTGTCGTCACGCCAGAACCGGTCCTCATACAAAACTGAATTTTTGACTATGCGGGCGTAGGTGAGCTTTTGCGCCGCCTCTGTCTGTGCCGTCGGCAGCGGCGGATCGAACTTGATCTTTCTAAGACTCGCCACGGGTGCGGTACAAATACACGCGTCGGCGCGAAACGACTCGGTCCCCGCCATAACGGTAACCCGTCCGGCACGCTGGTTGATCGCGGTGACCTTGATCCCCGTGCGAATATTTTCGGTACCAACGCGCTTTGCAAACTCGTCGACGAGGCGCGAGTTCCCGCCCGTCATCTTGTAGTCCATCTCGTTCTTCGGGCTTGATTCGGCATACTCGGCGAGGGCAGCGAATGCCGATACGTGACGTATGGATTCGCCAAAGTCGGTACTGTCGCCGAGGTCCCGCAATATAAGATCGCTGCGTGAAAACCCGATATCGGAAAGGTGCGTCCACCAATCGGTGCGATCGAGGCGGTTTTTCTGCAGCGCCGTCAGCTTTTCGTATCCGCCGACCATTTTTTCAAATGCCGCTCGCGCCTCCGGCGAAAAGCCCCAAGCACCCGGCCGCGAGACCTTGCCGTTCTGCAGCAAATGGTCCTCAAACTGGTGTTTTTGCAGCGGGATCTTAAAATCGGAGCACAGGGCCTTGATACGTTCGTGGCTCTCGCCGACCCACTCGGCCCCAAGCTCGCAAACCAGCGAGTTGTCGGAACCC
>JBBQGO010000040.1:0-11331 GCA_038323125.1 Pyrinomonadales bacterium | reverse complement strand
TTTATCGATGTCGAACTTCTCACGCAGCTTCTCAATATCTTTGATCAGGTCCCACGTCGTGTTCTCACGCAGCTCGGCGTGCGGCGTGGAATCGCCCGAACCACGCTGGTCGAATAGGACCACATGATAGACGGCGGGATCGAAGAACCGTCGGTACATCGGTATCAATCCGCCGCCCGGCCCGCCGTGTAGAAAGATCACCGGGATCCCGTCCGGATTGCCGACGCGTTCGTAGTGGATCGTATGCAGATCGGAAACAGGAAGCATTCCCGAGTCGAAAGGTTCAATTTCAGGGTAGAGTGTAGCCATAGATGTGATGATAACCGAATTTGTCCGGCAGGCTAAATTATGATCACCCGCCGTTCAGGAAGTTATCGTGCCAAAGCTGAAACACGAGCAGTGTCCAAAGCTGTTTATGGTGGCTGGCGATGCCATTCTCATGTTCGGCTATGAGCTTCTGAACATACTTGGGTTCAAATAGTCCCTGGTCCCGGATCCGGCCCGGGTCCAAAAGCTCGTGCATTAGCGGATTAAGCCGGCCCTTCAACCAGGCTGCGATCGGGATGCCAAAGCCTTTCTTGGGCCTGTGCAGGATAGATTGCGGGAGCAGGCCTTCGACGGACTTTTTTAATATATATTTACCCGTTCGCCCCCTAAGTTTATAGTCGAGCGGCAGTGAAGCGGCGAGTTCACCGATGCGAGGATCTAGAAACGGCGCGCGGGTTTCGAGGCTGACTGCCATCGCCGCACGGTCGACCTTGGTCAGGATGTCCTCGGCCATGTAGTAATTCATATCGAGGTACTGCATCTGTTCGATCTCATCGCGGGCGTCGCAAATATCCAACAGTTGCCGCGGCCCGGAATAAATATCACCGGACGAATGGGCCAGCACTCGCTCGGTCAGCAGATACTTTTGCTCATCGGACGTAAAGGAGCCGAACCAGGAGTGATGACGCTCGACGGTGTCGTAGTTGGCCGACCTGACAAACCTCTTGGCCTTGTAGTCGAATGAAAGGTTATTGGTTGATACCGGCAATCGAGCTACAACTGGTTCGATCAGGCCGGAGCGGAGAAACTGCGGGATCGCCCGGTACGCACTCGCGGCCTTATGCCCGAGGTACATCGGATATCCGGCGAATATCTCGTCGCCGCCATCGCCGCCGAGCGCTACGGTCACGTGCTTTCGTACAAACTTTGCCAGAAGGTATGTCGGCAGCAGGGAGCCGTCCGAGAGTGGTTCGTCAAGCCAACTTCCGATGTCGGTGATAAGGTCGGCAGCCTTGTCGACATCTAGTATTTCCTCATGGTGATCGGTTCCCAGGTGGGCTGCCACCTCGCGGGCGTACTTGGATTCGTCAAATGAATCTTCGGTAAACCCTATCGAAAAGGTTTTTACCCGTTCGTCTGCGTGCTGGACTGCAAATGCCGCGACGGTCGAAGAGTCGATACCCCCCGAAAGAAGTATCCCGAGCGGCACGTCCGCTACGAGCCTCATACGCACCGCGTCCGACAGCAGAGTTCTAAGTTCGTCGGCTTTTGCGTCGAAACCAGTTCCGTTTCGACCCCCTTCCGGTTTGTTCCATGTCAGATTCCAGTAACGCCGGGTCCTTATCTCGCCGCCCTCGACAGTCATGGTGTGCGCGGCCGGCAGCTTCGAGATCCCCTTGTAGATCGACGCCGGTGCCGGTACGTAGTCGTAGGAAAGGTATTGCCGGAGCGAGTCGAGATCCAAATCCCTCGATACCGAGGGATGGGCGAGCATCGCTTTTGGCTCGGAGGCGTAAATGAGTTTACCGTCGAACACGCCATAGTACAGAGGCTTCTCGCCGTAACGGTCGCGTGCGAGCACGAGCCGCTTCTTTTGCGTATCCCACAGCACGATCGCAAACATGCCATTAAGGTGATCTACAAAATCATTACCATATTCCTGGTACAGGTGCGGAACGATCTCAGTGTCGGTCTGGGTGACAAATCGATGTCCCCGCTGCTCCAGTTCGGCCCGAACCTCGCGGTAGTTGTATAACTCGCCATTCATCATAACGACGACCGATCTGTCCTCGCTGAAAACAGGCTGGTCACCAGTATGGAGGTCGATGACAGAGAGACGCCGCATTCCGAGTGCGACATTGTCATCAAGCCACATCCCCTCGGAGTTCGGTCCGCGGTGGACGATCGTCTCGCACATCGCGTGGAGTACATCCGCGGTACGCTCCGCGGGGGCGTCCGAATTTACAAGATCGATCCAACCGGCTATTCCGCACATATCTGTTTGTTATTTTAGACCAAGCTGATACTTACCCCGCCACTCAGAATAAAAACTATCAAGGAATTTGATGCCCTCGTCCGGCGACAGGGTTTGAAGCGGTTCCATATTCTCGTTCGATCTGAACTTCGTTTTTCGATCGGGCCGGTCAGCATATCCCCGCTTATACGCCTCCACAATGTTGGTCAAACGGTCCCCGGCGATCTCAGAAGGGGCGATAAAGACATTGTTGTATTCGACCTCGAGCAGTGTGTACCGGTGCTTGTCCAAAAGATCCTGCAGCTTCGCAATGCTGTAACCAAAGAAATGATGCCGCAGATAGAACTCCTTGTCGTAATCAACAATGAAGCTGATCGGTGGCGGTATTTTCTCATTGTACTCCGAGACGACCAGCCTCGGCCGGAATTTGGAAAGCACCGCGTCGAGCACCCAATAGTCGTTCCCGTCGATATCGAGGCTCAGAACGCCGAATTCGGGTTCGACCTCAAATCCATGTAATAGGTGCACGATATTATCGGGCGACACTCTGCAGCGGCATGCATAAGCATTCGGGAAAAAGCGGTACGTCCGGGCGAGGCGGGCAAACCTTCGGCTGTCGAACTCAATGCCTACGCCGCCCCAGCCCTCGCGAACGAGAGCGTAGCTGTTCGAATTGCGTATGCCGTCGCCGGCTCCGATATCGACGATCGTTCGACTAGTGATGCCAAGCTCACTCACATACTGCTCGATTATCTTCTGCTCATTAAAATTGGAATAGCTGCGCCCCACCGGATGTTTTGCGTCATCCACACGCTGCTCCAGCTTTTGCCAGTTTACTTTTGCAGCTTTCAGCGCCTTCATTTGGTGCTGTGATGGTCAAATCCGATCCGTTCCCTCACGGCATAGATCGCCTTATCCTGGGACTCATGATAGGTACGTACAAGCAGCTCAGCCAAGAGCCCCATCAGGAAAAACTGGACCGAGATCGCCAGCATAACGACTGCAATTATCGGCAGGGGCGTCAAAATGAAAGAAATATCATAAAGCAGCTTTAAGGCGATCGCCCACAATCCCGAGACCATCGACACAAAGAAAGCGATCATGCCGAACGCCCCGAAAACATATAGCGGTTTGGTGTGATACTCGGCCATGAACTTGATCGTGATCAGGTCGAACACGACCTTGATCGTGCGCGAGATGCCGTATTTCGACTTGCCCATCGTTCGTGCGTGATGGTCGACAGGTATCTCGGCAACGCGTGCACCTGCCCAGCTTGCGTAGATGGGTATAAAACGGTGCATCTCGCCGTAGAGCCTTACATCCTGTATCACCTCGCGCCGGTAGGCCTTCAGCGAACAGCCGTAATCGTGCAGGGGGACGCCGCCGATCCATGAAATGATGCGATTAGCGATCTGCGATGGTATCTTGCGTGAGATCAGCTTGTCCTGGCGGTTTTTACGCCAGCCGGAAACAACATCGTAACCTTCTTCCAGCTTCTGCAGCAGCCGGATAATGTCCGCCGGATCATTTTGCAGATCGGCGTCCATCGGTATAAGTATCTCGCCCCTGGCAGCATCAATGCCTGCGGACATCGCGGCGGTCTGGCCGTAGTTGCGCCGAAGCGAGATAACGCGTACCCGCGGGTCGCCGGCCGCGATCTCTTTTAGGATCGAGAGGCTCTTATCGGTCGAACCGTCATCAACATATATAACCTCGGCGGTCTTGCCGAGCGCGTCCAGAGCCGACGCGATCTTAGCATGCATCGGGAGCAGGTTCTCTTCCTCGTCGAGAACCGGTAAAAAAAGCGATAGCTCAGGGGCAGCGATCTCAGTATTTGTTTTTATATCCATTTATGATCAGTACGCGAACTTATTAATTTAGACGTTCCTGACCAGAAAATACAGCTTACAGAGCATATTTGCCGCGTGTAGGATGAGAATCGGAGAGTTGGGAGGCGTTATATTGCACCCCTGCGGTGTGACTAAATTGGTTACGTGAACATCTGGCAGATCATCCGGCGACCGTCGTACATCAGCGGCGTAATGTTTGCCAAAGACCGATAAATATCTTCGTCAAGTGCGGGCAGAGTGTCTCTATACAGAGACCTTCAATGCATCGCCGAGGAGCCTGAACCTAAACAAGATCTGGCAGACGCTGGACGACAGCCGGTCCGCGATACATATGTGACCTCATGCTTTCTTTGCGACTATTACGATAGAGACTCCGAAGGGGAAATTGAGCTTGCTGAGCCAATGACGTTCCGCCGCAAACAGTTTTCCGAACACGCCGTTGAGCGACGAGATCGTTATGTTGTTCTCAGATTCAGGTTTTAGGCCCGTAAGTTTCATTATCGTCCGTCCGGCAAGGATCGGTGCGAAGAATGTCCAGTTTGCGTAGGTCGCACGTTCGATCTCGTAACCGGCTGATTTTAGCCTCTCGACGATCTGGCGTTTAGTGTAGCGGATACGGTGGTTTGAGATGTCGTCCTGTACGCCCCACAGCCACATAAATGCCGGTACGAAGATCAGTGAGTATCCGCCGGATCTTGTAACGCGGTACATTTCCTTTAACCCCGCAATATCGTCGTCCAGATGTTCTATAACGTCGAGAGCAGTCGTGAGTTCGAACGTTTCGTCATCGTAAGGAAGCGTCTCAGCCAACCCTTTCTGTACCTGTAACCCCTTGCGGCGGCAAAACTCCAGGGCATCGTCAGACACATCAACGCCCTCCGCTTGGCCATAGCTTGCGAGCATTTCGATATTCGCACCGGTGCCGCAGCCGACATCGAGAAAGCGTAGAGTCCGATCGTTTTGCGTTCCTGTTTTAGCAGGCAAATCCTCCGCGTTGGCCGTCTGAAGGCGCGTAACTATCTGCTTTAGAAAACTGTCGAGGATCGCGCGGCGGCCGACAAACCACCAATGCGAGCCCTCGACCTCGTCCATGATGGCGTATGTATGCTGCTGCATCTCTTGCGGTAAAGCGGTGCTCATAGTTCTATCTTGCCATCATCAAATGATAATGCCCAGTATCTCGCTCGCCTGACGTCCCTGATCGCCAGCGATCGCGAGACCGTAATTGTCGTTGAGCCGCTGACGAATGCCGTCGTCGTTCACAAAGCACGAGCCGTCTGCACCAGAGCCCAATATCATCAATTGCAGACCCTCATCGAGATACTCTTGCTTGGAAACGCATAGCATATAATCGCCGGCGGTTTTGTGAGCCTCCCATTCCAACTCATAGAGACTCGGGTCAAAAACGCTGAGCGGCCTTAAGTCGGCATTAGACTGGCTTTCGAGCATACGGGCAAAATCATAGGCGTGCCGCCCCTCGTGAACAAAGGTTCCCTCGCACCCACGCTGTCCGCCCTTGTCGATCGTCTCCTCGGCGATTGCTATATATATCTCGGCCAGTGCGTCCCTTACGCTTAGACGTTCGGTCGCCAGCCGCAAATTGGTCTTTACAGGATTGATCAGGCTTGTCACACCCGATGCCCGTAATTTGCTCACCGGCTTAACTCGAACGAGCATTTCCGACTCAAGCAATTCGGTGATCATCATCCGATGAAAGCTGTTTCCACTCGCCAGGATCGCGGACAAGGCCTCCTCGACCGAACGGCGGTATACTTCATCAATACCATCATCGAATATCATAGAGTTGGTCAACCGCTGAGACGCAGTTCAACCGATCCTTCCAAACCCGCACCAACTGTTCTCGTTGTGCCATGTTATCTGGACGTCCTTGGCCGCCACGTCTTGCCACCAACCGGCAAAATCGTCCTTTGAAATATAAAAAGCTGTCGGAGCGACCAGATGGTCAAAGACTATATTGTGCTGCTCGCGCCAGCCAAACGTGCCGAGGTGGTTTAGGTACTCGTTGTAAAACAATTTGTTGGCGATCGGTTTCGAGGCGGCGTTGATCGGACGATAGATCAGCTTGCTTGCAAGAAATACTCCGAGCGTCGGCAGTTTGGACAATTGATATAGGACCGGCTGACTGATCTGCGATGTAAAACTCTCACGAACGGGATTCACAAATCTTGATATCCACTCATTATTCTCGGCCCCGTAGACCCAAGCCGATATATGGCCGTCGGTTTTTACTTTTGACGCGAGCGAGATAAAGGCCTGTTTTGGGTCCGGCGTGTGATGGAGAACACCTACGCTAAAGGCGTAATCAAACACCTTCTTGAGCGGGAGCTTGAAAATATCACATTGCACGATATGTGCATTCGGCAAATTGCGGGTCAGGGCAAATGCTGACTCCACGCCGTCACCCAAGTCGATGCCGACTACCTCCGCGGCACCCCATTCGGCGGCGAGTTTTGTATGCCGGCCCTTGCCGCAGCCGCCCTCAAGCACGATCCTACCCGCAAAGAAATCCTTTTTGACAGGCTGCAGCCAACCGAGGAACTGATCTGAGTATTTAGTGTCCTCCTGCGTAAAATGGGTCCACTGCCAGCCAAAGTTTTCAGCCGTCTCGGCTTTGTCTTCCTCGATCTTGGTGAGGTCGACAAACCGCGGCACGCCCCGCATGACCTTATACTCACGAGAGCATTTCTTACAGGTCAGCACGCCCTCGATGATCTCTTTGTCGTCGTATTCGCTCGCATACGCCAACAAAATGTCACCGCCGCACGTCGGGCAGGCCAGAAGATCTAAAAGTTTTTCTTTCATAAGAGGGGACGACTAAAAAACGCGGGTCCGGGACTAGACAAGCCTTTTTCTAAACTCTTCGTATTCGCGATCTGGAAAAGGCTGCCTCCAGTTAAACTCAAATTCATCGGTGTCCCGATCCAGGGACAACTGTTCGAACGTCGCCGCAAACGCACTACACACATCTCTCAGATCGCCAATGTACTCGTAAACCAACTCTCGCATCGACGGGTCACGCTCATCGGTCGGATATTGATGAATCTCAAGCGTGACATCGCTGCCGTCACGCACGAATCGAAAATCGAACTCCTCCGGATCCCTGTTCCAATGCAATATGTACTCATTTTGCGCGGCTTCGGCATCGAGTAACGCTGTCAATATCTGCATCAAACCGGCGAGAGCAAATGCGTGCGGTGCATGCGCGGTCGTGGTGTGAAACTCGTTAGTTCCATCTTCAAAACCGATCGACATCCATCCGCACTGCGGCGAGTTGAAACTGACCTCTAGTTTCCCGGACATAAGCTAATTATGGTAACTTTTAGAAAAAGTTTGCACAACGAACGATGCGGCAATACCACGAGCTATTAAGACATATTTTGGACACAGGTGTGCGGCACGACGACCGTACGGGGACGGGTACCATATCGGCGTTTGGCTATCAAACGCGATTCGATCTGCGTGAGGGGTTTCCGATCGTAACGACGAAACGCGTGCCGTTCCGATGGGTCGCCGAAGAGTTGTTTTGGTTCCTCAGCGGCAGTACGGATGAAGCGGACCTGCGGGCCAGGGGTGTTGATATATGGGCTGAGTGGGCGACGGAGGAACAAACAGCACGGTTTGCCCGTTCCGAAAGTGATCTCGGGCCCGTGTATGGTTATCTGTGGCGATCGTTCGGCGGTGACTACCCACAAAAGGATGGTGTCGATCAGATCGCCCGGCTTATACGCGAGATCGAGACCAATCCTAATTCGCGGCGGCTCATCGTGAGTGGATGGGACCCGAGGGTTTGCGACGATGTCGCTCTGCCGCCCTGTCACACGTTATTCCAGTTCAAGGTCGACGGCGGCCGGACGCTTCATTGTCAACTCTACCAGCGTTCAGCCGACGCCTTTCTTGGCGTGCCCTTTAACATCAGCAGCTATGCCCTGCTAACCCATCTGGTGGCCCACGTCTGCGGCCTCGAGGCGGGCAATTTCATACATACGTTCGGCGATCTGCACATATATAGCAATCATCTCGAACAGGTCGACGAACTCCTCTCACGCGAACCAATGCCACTGCCTCGATTCGAGTTGATCGATGCCGCAAGGCTGAACGGCCTTAAAGGCTTGTTGAACTTCAATTATGAGAATATGAGGCTGGACAATTATCAATCCAGAGGAAAGATCGCGGCGCCAGTGGCAATATAGTCGAATTTCTTGTCATGCATATAAATATATGTATACTTGTATATGAAACTCACGTGGGATGAAGCTAAGCGTGAGCAAGTGCTTGATACTCATAACGTTGATTTTTTGAGGATTTGCGACGTGTTTGACGACCCGTTTGGAGTCTACGTCGAAGATCATGAGCATTCCACCGAAGATGAGGTCCGGTTTAACGTCATCGGCACTACCGCTGCGTATGGACTGATTTTCGCAGCCTTTACTTATGACACCGGTATACGGTTGATTACCGCCAGACGTGCCGAACACTGGATGGTGAACGAATATGAAGAAAACAAGAAAAGATTATGAATATCTCGAAACCTCGCCCGAGCTGGAGGCGCGAGGATTACGAAGAATCAGCCGTCCGAAGTTTCTCGACCAGCTGACAAAGGGCAGCAAGAGCCGAATTACGATCTATCTCGATGCCGGGATCGTTGAACACTTTAAAGAGATCGCGCTCCGTGAAGGGGTTGGATATCAGACATTGATCAACGAGGCACTGCTTCAAGTAGTGATCGGCGACAAACAAGAGATCGAGAAAGAAGGCCTGAAAGAGGAACTATTAACGGATAAGAAATTTTTGAACAGATTAAAGACGGCCCTACGTCCATGATCAGCCCTAACTCTCTCACCAGATCCCAATCCAAATCGTACTAAATCACGAGATCATTTCACATTCGGCGGGTGCATTGCTTTGGTTCGGAGGGCGATGCCTTCGTCGCCTATGAGGAATACCTTTCTAGCGTCGAATGAGGAAGTGTTTATCGGGACATATGAGAGCAGATAACGGTTGCTTCTCAGCTCATCGCAAATGACTTTGGCGGCTATTTGAGCTTCTTCGAAGGCGAAGGCCTGTCCGCCGGTTTCTTCAGTGAGCCGTTTGATAACGGCGCTCGCCTTTGGCTGGTCGCGGCGATACGCGCCGCCGGTTCGGTCAGGTATCTGCAGGGCGTAGACGGTTACGTTCTGACTTTGCAATTCGTTGATGACCTTATCAAATGAGGTTGAACTGCCGCGGTCGAGGCCGTCGCCGATGATGACCACGGCTGTTTTTCGGGTTCCGGGCATTAGCGGGAGCAGGACCTCTTTGAGCGAAGCGTCGATCGCGTCAAACAAGTATGGATTGCCCTTTTTGCGAAACGTGCCGAGCGACGTTTCCATCTTCTTTGCGTCGCCTGTCCATTCCTGGATGATCTCCGGTTTCTCATCATACGCGATGACAAACAGCTCATCGCCATCAAAGATCTCGTAGGCGAATTCCATCGCAGCCCGTTTAATAGCTTCGACCGATGTGGGAAGGGTCATCGAATTGTCGACGAGCAAAACTATCCTCGCCGGGCTCGGGTCGGCGACAAAGTTTTTGATCTTTTGCTCAACCCCGTTCTCGTAGAGGTAGAGATTTTGGAGAGTAATGGGAGCGGGTTTCTTGTCCTCGCGAACGGCGGTGACTGTAAGGACGGTACCGTCCGTGTTATCGCCGCGTGAACTGTGCCGCGACTGTGCCGCGGCCAAAGGAGTCAACAGCAAGGTGCATATGAGCGCGTAAAAAAATGTTCGTCTGCCGGAGTTCATTCCTTAGTCGGTGTCGAAGCGGCCTCTTTTGTGGCCGGTTTTGATTCCTCTTTGGTGTTGGATGCGGTTTCGGGCTTGGCAGTTGATTCGCCTGTTGAACTTTTCTCGGTCGAGCTGTCGGCCTTCTTTCCGGCATAGTCGGTCACGTACCAACCCGCCCCCTTAAATTGAAAACCGGACAACGACCATTGCTTATCAAGCTTTCCATGACATTTTTCACACGTCGTTAAAGGTTCGTCCGAAACGCTTTGGCGCTTTTCGAACGCCACCCCGCATTGCTGACATTTGTATTCGTATATAGGCATTTAAATGTTTAAGAGTGGAAAGGTGAAAAAGTGAAAAAATGAAAGAACACGGGTTAACGAATTCCTGTCTATTCCAGCTGTTTCACATTTTCCCTTTTTCACTTTTCTCCCCTTTTTCTTTACCAGTTCGACGCAGTGTTCATCACTACCTCGGACTCATGTTCGGCCAGGAATCGCTCGGCGTCGATGGCTGCCATGCAGCCTGTGCCGGCGGCTGTTACGGCCTGGCGATAGACTGCGTCCTGAGCGTCGCCGCAGGCAAACACGCCGGGGATATTGGTCTTCATCGTACGGCCCCCTGTTTTGAGATAGCCGACGTCATCCATATCCAGAACACCCTTAAACAGGCCGGTGTTCGGCTGATGGCCGATAGCGATAAACACGCCCTGCGTCGGGAGATCGTATGTTTCAGCCGTTTCATTGTTATAAAGCGTTACGCTCTCGACGCCGGTTTCTTTGCTTCCGAGGATCGCTTTGACCTCGGTGTTCCAGAGGACCTTGATCTTTTCGTGTTCGAGCACGCGGTCCTGCATAATTTTGGATGCGCGAAATTCGCCCCGGCGGTGAATTAATGTCACCTCCGACGCGAATTTTGTAAGAAACAAGGCCTCTTCCATTGCAGTATCGCCGCCGCCCACCACCGCTATCGGCCGGTCGCGAAAGAAGAACCCGTCACACGTCGCACATGCCGAGACGCCGTTACCGCCGAGTCCCTCGGGAACAGGTGCTTCCCCGGGAATGCCAAGCCATTTTGCCGACGCACCGGTTGCGATGATCAGCGTGTCCGCCTTGATCTCGGTCGTGACCTTGTCGCTGTCCTCGCTTTCCTTGCCAAACAGCGTAAATGGCCTGGCTGAGAGATCGACGCGATCGATCCACACATTGATGATCTCGGTACCGAACCGCTCGGCCTGCTGGCGAAATTCGTTCATGAGTATCGGGCCCATGATACCGGTTGCAAAGCCGGGGTAATTTTCAACGTCTGTGGTGATGGTTAGCTGGCCGCCAGGCTGAGGACCATCAATTACCAGAGGGTCGAGCTGAGCCCGCCCTGCATAGACCGCTGCGGTAAGTCCGGCAGGGCCGGAGCCGAGGATCACGACCTTACGATGGATCTGCTTTACGCTCATAAA
>JBBQGO010000039.1:0-11351 GCA_038323125.1 Pyrinomonadales bacterium | reverse complement strand
GCTCAGGGCTATCGCCGCCTGATCATTCTCGCAGACCACCCCGTACTTACCCATATCGTGAATGGGATCATCCGCGAAGAAGCCATCCATGCACACTTTTACCGCAGCGTAGCCCGTCTCGAATTGCAGAAGAATGAGTTTGCCCAAAAACTGGCGCGGTGGGTCATCGAGCATTTTTGGGCTCCCGTCGGCCAGGGCTCGCTTGCTAAAAAACGGACGGAGTATACCGTCGCCACTCTCTTCGCCGGCGATGATGCCATCGAGGGACTTGATAAGACAGTGACCCAGCGTGTCAGGCAATTGCCGGGTTTTGATGGTATAACCAAGATCACGGACACGATCGGCCGCATCGTGGAAACCAACACTAGCGAACTGGAAACCGCCCGCGCATAGCGGTTCTATTTGGATCTGTAGTATTCGACGCCACCGCTGATCTCAGCCGAAACTTTCCCTTCGGACTCCGCATAATCAAGATGCGCAATTGCTTCTGAGATGGCAAGGAAGCGGTGAACGTCCGCGTCGAATGAGTCGGGAAAGAGCCGTTGGGCAACCTCGAAAGCAGTTATGCCGGCGCCGGCAGCCAAGGCCACCACCCGGCTTTGTCGATCGTCGATCGCCCGAACGTATCGCTGAAAGATCTCTTCAAAGTCGGTGACGCTCTCCCCATGCCCGCCATAGGTGAGAGTTGGCGAATAGCTTCGCAGTTTAGCGAGGCTCACGAGATATTCGGCTAGAGATCTGAATCTTTTAGACGGGTCGACCGGGTCGGGTGAGAGGATCGGGTTAGGAGTGATCCTCTTAAGCACACAGTCGCCGCAGATCAGTGTGCGATTTGCCTCGCGAACAAACGTGCAGGATCCCGGCGTATGTCCGGGCGTGTGCAGGACACGCAAGGTCCCGGTCCTGAACTCCAACTCCATCTCATCATGAAGCAGGCCGAACTCTCCGTCCTCGAGCGAATCGGTAAGCAGGCTTATATCGTCATAGATGGATCGCATCTCGTCGAATATTTGCCCGGGTACGCCTGACCGCTCCATCAACACTCGATGCTGCTCGTGAGCCAGGCGCCCGAACAGATGGCCGGTCTCCCATTCGTGGACGAGGATCTCTGCGTCCTTTGCCTCATCGCGTATTTGTTTTGCCAACCCACAATGGTCTTCGTGGGCGTGTGTGAGCACGATACGTCGGATATCGGAAAACTTTATGCCGTTTTCGGCGAGTTTGCTTCGCAGCACTGCCGCCGCCTCCGCTGTTTTTGGGCCTACGTCGATTAGCGTCAGCGGATCTTCCTTGATCAGGTATACGTTCACATCGCCAACGTAGAACGGCGTCGGCACAGAGATCGGAATGATATTCATATTACGGGTAGCTGAATAAAACGAATACCACGGCAGGCATAGAAAATACAGCGGCAGAAGGGTCTTTTAGAGGATGCTCATAGGAGTTTGCTAAGTATAAATGGACATCCGCACATAACCTTTTCGCGTACCGTGCGTAGAAACGCGAAAGACAATGGATGCGAATATTGAAACCAATTATCCAAATGGCAAAAAAGATGTTATTTTTGCTTGCCTTAAATGAATTTTTGCGTTAAAAAGTTAGAGCAATCATTTCTGTTAATCATCTGTCGGCAAAATAAATACGTGTAGTGAAGGAAACCAACTGCTTGGTAAAAAGCAGAATGGAGACGAACATCAGCATCTCCCCATCATTTATCCGGCATTTCGAATTTGTCCAATTAGAAGGCTTAAGGAGTAAACCATGACAGTAAATTCACCTCGACTCTTAGCTAAGGCTGCAAAGTTCCTGTTTTTAATGATCACGACGCTGTCTTTCGTAGTTGCAGGCCTGGCACAGTCCCAGGCGGCGGCCGCCGATCTTTCGGGGACCGTTACCGACCAAACGGATGCCGTCGTTGCGGGAGCGACCGTGACTGCACGCGGTATCGGTATCGGCATTAACAGAACTACAACGACTGATTCACAAGGACATTTTCAGTTTATCAGTTTACCTCCGGGCGAGTATGAGTTGACGGCGGAGGCGCCTTCATTCAAAAAGAGCGTTATCGCCGGAGTAAGGCTGACCGTTGGACAGAGTGCGACGCTGCGGATCAAGCTCGAGGTCGGCGAGGCCAGTGCGATCGTAAATGTCACGGGCGACGACGTCCAGCTTGTCGAGACGACACGGACGACTGTTTCTAACACCATCGAACAAGTTAGGATCAACAATCTGCCGATCAATGAGCGAAGTGCTACCGGATTTGCCTTGACCATCTCGACAGTCGGCCGAGACAATGGACGCCCCATCGGCCCGGCACCCACCTCCGGTTTGAATATTGGCGGTCAGCGTGGGCGTTCAACGCTCGTCCAGGTTGACGGGGCGGACTTTACCGATAATTCGGTCAACGCCGCACGTTCGACGGTTTCTCAGGAAGCTGTACAGGAATATCAGATAACGACCAACTCGTATATGCCTGAATTCGGTCGAGCTACAGGCGGCATTGTAAACGTCGTTACCAAACGCGGTACCAGCGAATTTAGCGGCAATGTCTTCGGCTTTATGCGTCATAAGAGCATACAATCGCGTAACGCATTTGCTCCGCTGATCGATAACGACCCGAACAAGAAACCCCCTTACACCCGAGCTCAGTACGGGATGACTTTTGGAGGTCCGCTAATTCCTGAGAAGACATTTTTCTTCTTTTCTTTTGAACAAAGGCGTCGTCAGGAGTCCGGTTTCTTTACAGGTGATATCTTTGGAGGAGCTACGAACAACATCACCATTGGCAATCCGTTTCTGCCGGTCGCTCAAACGTTCACAAATCTCACCTCTGCGCAGGTCGCCTATATCCAGTCCGCCCTAACGAGCGGCAATTTGGATCAGATCAGCAGGGGTATCGCTTACGCTCACCTCGCTTCGGCTGGCGGCCAGACTTCCATTAATGGGTCGAGTTCGCTGATTAACTTTCTACCGGGCCTCGGCGTAGGCCAGGGCCAGGTCATCGGCGGACGATTTATCCTTTCTGGTACGCCTGTGCCGCTGACCCGAAATGCACAGGGGCAGTTGGTCGCATTCCGTCCGTTGTCACAGTTGAGCCGCGTGTTTCCCATTTCCGAAGATACGACGTTTTCATCGTTCCGCATCGATCACGCTGTCTCGACAAACAACCAGCTCAGTCTAAGGCTCGGATACAATCCCAGCATTGTCAACGGTATCCAGGACGAGTCGCAGAACCAGACACTGGGCCAGAACGACTATTCGCGCACCGGTATCCAGGACATCGAAGACTTCTCATTTGGTTCGTCTCTTACTTCGATCCTTTCCGGTAATAAGGTGAACGAGTTCTATTACAATTTTGGCCGCCGCGTCGCTAAATTCGACTCTCAGATTCCGAGTATTGCACTGCAGATCGCAGGCACGGGCTTCATAGGAGCTAACCCCTTTTCACCGCTTAACCGGGTCGAGGTCCGTCACCAAATACGTGACAATATCACCTGGGTGACCGGTAACCACACGATCAAGTTCGGCGGCGACGTTAACTGGGTGACCGGAAAAGCGAGCTTCGATCTCAACTTTCCTGCTCTGTTCAATTTTGGGCAACAGTCGGTCGGAGCCCTGGTCTCTGTTGGCGGTGTAGCCTGTGATTCGGCGGCTCTCGGAGCTCTTGCCCGGTGCCCGGCAATTACACCGACCCAAGCGTACGGACTCGGCTTTCCCAGCGTATTCATTCAGGGCTTCGGTGACCGCAACAGTACGCTGGGAAATAAGCCAGTGGCAGTTTTCTTCCAGGATACATGGAAGATAACCCGCAAGCTCACGATCAACTATGGTGTACGGTACGATTACGAGTTTACCGACCAGTTTGCACCGACTCCGTTTACCGATCCGCTGACAGGTATCTCTTTGAGTGCGGCGGACATTCAGGCTAATCAGGATGCCTTGGGTATTACGCAAGGGTTTCCCCGTGACAGTAACAACATCGCGCCTCGGGCGGGTTTTGCGTGGGATATAAAAGGAAATGGAAGGACGGTCATTCGGGGAGCGATAGGCCGCTATTTTGACCACCCGCCACTCGCCAACGGATTCCTCTCAAACATCGCCGATGCATCACAACAGCAGCAGGCGACCTTGCTGCCCTTCGGAGGCCCGTCACCGACCGGCCTGTTTAACGCATTCCAGGTCTTCCACGGTACGGTCTGCGGTGTCCAGGGTTCAGTGCCTGCCTTTTGCGGCGGTGCCGTAACGCCTGGCGTTGCCTCATCAGCCCAGTACCAATATGGCCTCATGCGTTTCAATCCGCAGACATTTACTGGATTCGGACCCATCCTACCGTTCACGCTGCATGTTTCGAACGTTTTTGAGTACCCGGACGCGATTCAGGCCAACCTCTCGTTTGAGAGATTGATCGGACGGAACACTTCGATCTCGGCCAGCTTCATAATGGTCAACGCTCATCATTTAGGACATCCGCAGGACATCAACTCGCCAAACACAGATCATCTGGTCGAAAACTTCCGACGGTTCTTTGGAGGGCCGCCGCCTAACTTAGGCGCGGCTGCGTTTGGCATTAGCATCCCGTCATCACCCGCTGACCCGCGTGTAGTTGCTTGTCCTATGGGAGTTCCGGTCCAGTTGTGCTTTACAAATTTAGGGGCTACATGGGCAGCGCTTATACCCGGCCTCGTCGCTGCACCGCTGGCAAATCTTGGCAATCGGGTCGTCTCACCGGTCGCAGCCAACTACTTTCGCCCGTCCGGCCCGAACTACTTCTTTGTTGCGTCGGCGACCGGCGGGTTGGTCAATAAAGCGATCTTTGACGGAGCGATCGCGGGCAGCGTCCGCAGTACAGGCCCACTGAGTGCTTTCGGTGATGTCAGTGCCCAGTTGTCAGACGGCAACTCGCAATACAGGGCATTGAACATCGAGGTCAAAAAGCGCTTTTCCAACAGCATGCAGTTTCTTGCGAGCTATACGCTGTCGAAGTCGATGGATGATTCATCCGATCTACAGACACTGCTCAAGCCGCAAGACAATAGAAATTTCCGGGCAGAGTGGTCTGACTCGCTTTTCGACCAACGACATCGCTTTGTATTTAGCGGAATCATGGGGGCTCCCGACGCTTGGAGGTCCGGCGGCGGCTTTAGGGGCTTTCTGCATGGCTTCACTTTCTCGCCTATCGTGGAATTTAGTTCCGGACGTCCGTTCAATATCCTGGCTATCGGTGATAGCAACGGTGACTTCCAGAGCTCTAACGAACGCCCCACCGTCCGCGCGGACGGCACTCTGTGTGCAACCGGTGTAGACCCGGACTGCTTCCAGGGTGTCTTTCCATTAAGCGGAAATCTGCCCCGCAACGCGGGCATAACGCACAACTACTTTTCGTTCGACGCACGGTTGACGCGCAGGGTACGGTTTGGCGAACGCGTCAGCCTGGATCTGATCGTTGAGGGTTTTAATCTATTTAATAGGTTTAACGAAGCGGCGGGTAACCCGTTCTACCAGGTCGTCAACGAATTTGGCCAGCGCAAGGGTGACAAATACTATAGTCAGCCTACCTCAGCGTTTGACCCGAGGCAGTTCCAGTTTGGGTTAAAACTCAACTTTTAGGGCATCGACGCTCCTGGAATATCGATTTTATAGCCGGATGGCCCTACGCCATTCGGCTTTTTTGTGCGCTCCGCCCCCATATTGGATAATCTTATGTATGCCGACATTTGCACATGAGATCAAGATCAAAGCCGCTGAGATCGGGCTGGACAAGATCGGCATCGTCTGCGCCGAACCGCTGGCCGCAGAGGGGGAGAGGCTGCAGGAATGGCTTCGGCGGGGATACCATGGCAACATGGCGTGGCTCGAACGCGAGCCCGACAAGCGGAGCGATCCGCGTCTGATCTTTCCCGAGGCCCGTTCGGTTATCGTCGCGGCCATTAATTATTACACCGGACATAAACACGACCAAAACCCCTCAAAAGGCAAGGTCTCGCGTTACGCATGGGGCGACGACTATCACGACGTCGTGCGGGAAAAGCTTGACGAGCTGCTGGCGTGGATCAGATCGCAAACCCCCTCGGCCGATGGCAAGATATGTGTCGACACGGCGCCTATGATGGATAAAGCATGGGCAGTACGGGCCGGACTCGGTTGGATCGGCAAAAGCACCAATCTCATAACGACCGAAGTTGGGTCGTGGGTATTTATCGGCGAACTGCTGCTAAACCTCGATCTGGAATACGATAGCGATCCCGTCCCTGACCATTGCGGTACATGCACCGCATGTCTTGATGCATGTCCGACCGATGCGATCGTCGAACCTTATATTGTCGATGCGGCGAAATGTATCTCATACGCCACGATCGAGTTGCGGGATGAAACGCTGCCGGAGGCATTCGACGGAAAGATGGAAGGGTGGCTTTATGGATGCGATATATGCCAGGATGTCTGTCCGTGGAACCGTTTCGAAACTCCGACGTCTGAAACGCGGTTCGAGCCCCGTATGGGCGAGACCGCTCTGGATCTTGAGTCCGTCCGTACGCTTACCCACGACGAGTATGTGATACGGTTTCGCAAAAGTGCTATAAAGCGTGCGAAACTGACAGGCCTTCGACGCAACGCAGCAGCTCTGGGCACAAAACACGAAGAGCACGAGCCGTAGAGCACGGCACATTGGTGTTGTGAGACTTAACCGCCGTCAAACCGTTTGATGTATCATAAAAATGTGCCCCTCCTCGACGCTCACAACCGTTCCATACGTGACCTCCGGATCTCCCTGACCGACCGCTGCAACTTTCGCTGTTTCTATTGTCTTCCTAATGGCGAACCGCCCCTTGCTCGTAAGGACACCATATTGACGTTTGAAGAGATCGCGTATCTGTCGGAGATCTTCGTCTCGCTCGGTGTCGAGAAGATCAGGCTCACGGGCGGCGAGCCCTTGATCCGAAGGGATGTGCCGACGCTCGCGGCACGCCTCGCGAAACTTAAACCCCGGCTAAAGGACCTTGCCCTCACCACCAACGGATTTGACCTTCCGCGTCACGCAGCCGCATTGAAGGCCGCAGGCCTTGACCGGGTGACGATCAGCCTTGACAGCCTCAACCGCGAAAAGTTTCTCGACATAACGGGTGTCGACGCCCTGGACCGGGTCCTCGCGGCGATCGAGTCCGCCCATCATTTTGGGTTTGAACCTGTAAAGATCAACGCCGTCATTATCCGCGGCCGTAATGATGATGAGATCGTCGACTTCGCGCGGTTTGCACGGGATAATGATGTGAAGATGAGGTTTATCGAGTTTATGCCGCTCGACTCCGGCCACAAATGGGATCGTGAAATGGTAGTATCGGGCCGTGAGATACATGCGGCGATAGACACCGCCTACCCGCTGCGGATGGTCGGCCAGTCACGCGGGACCGAAACCGCATGGAAATACGAGTTCGCAGATGGTGCACCGGGCGAGATCGGCATTATCGCCCCTGTAACCGAAATGTTTTGCGGCGCCTGCTCACGCATCCGCCTGACGGCCGATGGCCAGATACGAACCTGTCTCTTTTCAACCACGGAACATAACCTTCGCGACGTTATCCGCGACGGTGCAACGCGCGGCGAGATAATTCGTTTTATCGAAGATGTCGTTATGAAGAAGGAAGCCGGGCATCAGATCAATGACGCGGAATTCGTACAGCCGGCGCGTACGATGAGCTTTATCGGAGGTTAACAGCCCACGCATTTGCTGATGGTAAGACCCGTTTGGCCAATAGTCGAACGGTCATAAATTGCACTGATCCGGCCGAATGCGATTCCCATCTCAAAAGCACATCTACGGTATCTAAGTGCTAAACGACCCGACACCGGCCAAAAAGATGCTATGCTACCGGGCAAAGAAGCGGCTAGTATTTATGGTTAACGACCAGATGTTCGGTGAAGCTGCTGTGGAGAGTCCGTTTCTTCATGGGATCTTATGGCAAAGATAAATTTTCTTAGTAAAGAGATCACCGTGTGAACGGTCAATGACCAGGACTTCATCTCTCTGACGGATATCGCCAGGTTCAAGGATCCCGAACACTCCGATGATCTGATAAGGAACTGGCTGCGAAATCGGAACACTATCGAGTTTGTGGGCATATGGGAAAGACTGAACAACCCGAGTTTTGATCCCGTCGAATTCGACGGGATTAAAATGCAGGCAGGCCTGAACAGCTTTACGCTTACCCCCAAACGATGGATCGAGAGGACCCGAGCTATCGGTATCGTCTCACGCACAGTGCGCTATGGCGGTACTTTTGCTTTTGAATTTGCGGCCTGGATATCTGTTGAATTCAAGCTGTACCTGATCAAGGAATTTCAGCTCCTAAAGCAGGACGAGCAAGCAAAGCTCGGCTGGACCGTAAAACGCGAGCTGGCAGCCGTCAACTATCGTATCCACACTGACGCGATAAAGAAAAACCTCATTCCAAAGGCATTGAACAAGACCCAAGTCAATTTGGTCTACGCCTCGGAGGCTGACGTGCTGAATATGGCGTTGTTCGGGATGACGGCAAGACAATGGCGTGAAGCCAATAGCGGGGCAAATGGTCCTGTCGAAAATTCATATTATTTTTACCTCCATTCATTAAACTCAATGTATCCAGTGGTTTGCATTGTAAGCATTGGTGCGATGGGCAATATTAAATGATTTCGCTAGCGGAATAATGGCTTAACTGTTGTTTTTGTCGCTATTTTAATTATTTATTGCCTGCGGCAGTAATTTTCTTACAATATTAGTTGTTTAGGCGTTTTTCTGCCGGCGAAATGATTTCGCCAACGGTTCTTGTCATTTCGCCAGTTGTTTAACCATTTATTTGAGAGAAATTATCGCGGGTTTCGTGTGTTTCGGTGAGAAACTTCTTGGAACACGGCCACTGTATGCCTAATTTGCACGAATCGAGCTAAGCTCTCATATTATAGGACTTAAGGTGCTTTCTTAGTTCTCCTCTCTAAGTGGGCAGTTAAACAAGGATTCCGGTCACCAGCAGCATCGCTGACATTGAAATACGTCCGATAAACGATGTGCTCAACCTGCCGCCGAACAATAGCTTGTTCGCTGCAAATACGATCACAAAGCTCCCAATGACTACTATCAGCGGTGCCATAGAAATCGGTGTTGGCCTATCATAATAGTAATTTTCTGTACTAAGATGCTACTAATGAAGCTCACAATGTGGCTCGCCATGCTCGCTTTGCTGTGTCTCGGTGTCGGGTGCGGCAGCGGTAAAACAAACTCGTATATACCGCCCGCCGCCTCATCGCCAACGCCCGTGCCGACCACTTCGACGCCAATGGATGGCAACTACAGCGCCAAGGGCAAGGTCACAAAGATCAATCTGGAGCTCGGCTCGGTCGAACTCGATCATGATGACATTCCCGGTGTTATGCCGCCGATGTTGATGGAATTTTATGTCAAGGACAAAGCCTTGCTGGATGGGCTAAAGGTGGGCGACGAGGTCGACTTCGTTCTCGAATACAAACATCCTGCCGAAACGATAGTCAGGATTAAAAAAATTCCATGACCGCCATCCCATTCTGTAAATTTCACGGTTTTGGCAACGACTATATCGTGATCGAGCGTGAAAAGATGGGCCCATCCGTTTCGCTGACAGATCTCGCCGTCGAAATATGCAGCCGCTCTACGGGCGTTGGTGCGGACGGAATCGCCATTCTAGAAAAACGTGATGGTACAGACGCGGACTATTTCTGCGAGATCGTTAATCCGGACGGCAGCCTCGCCGGCTTTTCCGGTAACGGCACGCGGTGCGCTGTAGCTTACCTGCATTTTAGCGGATCATGGACAGGGAAGCGGCTGCGGCTCGGAACCCGCAGCGGAGTTAAGGTCTACGACCTGATCGAGAAACGTGGTGAGGGCGAATTTTGGTTTGAAGCCGAGATCGGCAAACCGCGGTTTTCGAGCGATGAAATACCGGTGATCACACCGTCTCCACGCGATAGGGTCGTCGAAGAACCTATTACGATCGACGGTGATGACTACACGTTCTCAGCCGTCAATGTTGGTAATCCGGTCGCATGTATCTTCGTTGATGACTTTGATATTGATTGGCGGGCGGTAGGCCGCTCAATGGAAACCCACGAGAGATTTCCCGAGCGGGTAAATGTCGTGTTTGTCAGTGTTACTGATCGCGAAAACATCGCGATCCGAATTTGGGAGAGGGGCGCGGGTGAAACGTCCGCCTCCGGTACGTGTGCCAGTGGGGCAGCCGTACTTAGTGCGCTGCTTGGAAAAACGGGACGACGAGTAGACGTCGATTCTGAAGGCGGAACCACCACCATCCATTGGCGCGAGGATGATGAGATCGTCATCAAGGGCTCGGCGGAGCTCGCTTTCTGCGGCGAGTGGTCGCAGTAGCTGGTCCTATTTCGCGTTCTTGAGATATTTTTTCGGGATGGGGGTGTCGGGGGTTTCGGCCTGCCAAAAGATATTCATGACCCACCAACGCTTCCCGTCATTCAAAAGCTGAAAGCTGTTGATCCCACGCATAAAAGGCTGTTTTTCGTTCTTAGCGCCGCGTGCCTCGTAGGTAGAGAATACGTGGGCGATGTTGCCATAGATGTCGACGCGGCGAGCTTTCTCACTCTCGTGGAAACCTTCCTTTGCAAACATGGTCTGGGCTCCCTTTATATAATCCTCAGGTGTCATTGCACGAGCACCCGTGACGCCAGTTGTCGAATTTTTGCCCGTCGGGATCAGCCGTGCGTCTCGATGAAACAGCGTGCGAAATCGTTCCCAGTCTCTAGCCTGGCCCGCGTCACCCGAGATGACATCGTAAACAGCCCCGATGATGGAGTCGATCGTAGCGGCGTCGGCCGCAGCGCTGCGATCTGCCGTTTGGGCAGCTAATGCCTGAAAAGAACAAAGGGTGAGTGCGATCGTGAGCAGCTTGATTTTCATGATCTGGTATTACGCGTCAAAGCGAAACGAAGTTTCAGGGGGCGTAGCTTTAGGCTAAAATGAAAGGTAATGAGCGAAAAGTTTCATATTTTAGGCCTCTCGAAACCCGACCTCGAGGAGTTCGCCGCCGGCTTGGGCGAGCCTGCCTACCGCGCAATGCAGGTATTTAAAGCCATGCACCAGCGACGGCTGCGCTCATTTGACGAGATCAGCGATCTGCCAAAAAAGTTTCGGGCCCGGCTCGAAGAGGCCGCTGACGTCTCGCGGCTCGCGGTCGAGGCCCGCTATGTTTCGGAGGATGGCACCCGGCGCTACCTGACAAAGACGCACGACGGCTTTCCGGTCGAGACCGTCTTCATACCCAGCCAGAACCGCGACACTATCTGCTTCTCATCACAATCCGGCTGCCCGCTCAAGT
>JBBQGO010000038.1:0-11382 GCA_038323125.1 Pyrinomonadales bacterium | reverse complement strand
GAACCGCGGTGATATCGCCATCGGGGCCCACCACCTCCACGTCCCCATCGGGCAAATGCTCGACGGGTTCGATCTCAAGAATATTTTCCGTATCGTTTACCATCTACAACTATCAAGACCGACATTCGCCTCGGATGGCTCGTGTTCCGGCGGCGTCCAACGGCGAGCGTAACCCGCGCCACCCTTACTTTCTCTCACGGATGATCCTCATGGGATTGAAATCGGCAGGAGTTACTTTCAGTCCTTCTTCAAACTCGCTTTTTAGCTCTGCTGCGGTTTTTATGCCCAGCGTCCCGTCCATCGTTCTGTAGTTTGGGTCCAACTCCATCACACGGTTGATCGTCACGAGGCCTGATTGAAAGAGGTCATTGTCGTTTGTGATCCGACCCCATCCCTGGCGGTAATAGCTATACGCTTTGTAAAACTGGGTATTGAGGTCGCGTTTCTCCGGATCCGCGGTATCGAAAGCGGCCCGGGCGGCAGGGAATTCGTCGTTTCTGAAACTTGCAATGCCCCGGCTTAATGCGGCCTGATCGATCTCATATGTGCCGAGCGCCACCTGACTTTTTGTCGTTACCTCGGCCAGCGAACGCGGCTCGGTGCTGTACAGAAATACGATGAATGCAAGGGCGGAAGCGATAACCACGAGGCTGAAAATATGGATATACTTATCGTTCATTGTTATAATTAACGAAATTCAAGAATACACTTTCTGAAAATATTTCTATGAATAAAATCGCGGCATTTGCCGTCACAGTCCTATTTTTGACCCACGCCGCCAAGAGCGTTCCCGGCCAGTCGATAACCGCCGACCTGGTCGTTACCAACGCCAACATCCGAACTATGGATGCGAAGCGCACCACTGCGCGATCGCTCGCAGTGTTAAATGGCCGGATAGTCGCCATTGGATCCGACATCGATACGAGATCGCTGATCGGCCCGCGAACACGCATCATCGATGCAGGCGATAAGCTCATCATCCCGGGTTTTAACGACGCCCACGTACATTTTATCGAAACCGGGCATCAGCTATCATTGGTCGATCTGCGCACTGCGGCCACGCCCGCGGAATTTGTTCAGCGGATAAAGGACTTTGCCGCAACGCTGCCAAAGGGGCGTTGGATACAGGGCGGCAAATGGGACCATGAGAACTGGACGCCGGCCGATCTGCCGACTGCGGCAATGATCGACGCCGCGACGCCCGATCACCCCGTCTTCATTGACCGCCTCGATGGCCACATGGCGCTGGCCAACACGCTTGCGATGAAACTGGCAGGCGTGAATAAGGAAACCGCGGATGTCGAGGGCGGCTTGATCGTCAGGGATGCACAGGGCGAGCCGACTGGCGTTTTTAAGGACGCGGCGATGAACTATTTTCAGAAAGCCCTTCCAACCTCTTCCTGGGAACAGAAACTTGAATATGCCCAGGCAGCGACGGACCACGCGGCATCGCTCGGCATCACCAGCGTGCAGGACATGTCGGCGAATACAGATGTCGGGGCCTATCAGGAACTGAAGCGGCAGGGAAGGCTGAAAACCCGAGTCTACGGGTGTTCCCAACTTTCCGACTATAAACGATGGGAGCAGACGGGCGTGCGGCACGCCTTTGGCGACGCTATGGTGCGTGTGGGCTGCTTAAAAGGTTACGCGGATGGCAGCCTCGGCTCGACGACCGCATGGCTCTTTGAGCCGTACCTGGACGACCCTAAAACCTCGGGAATTGCGAGTGACGAAATACCGAAGATCGCCGAAGTGGCCGCTGCCGCAGACAGGGCCGGCCTGCAGATCAATATCCACGCCATCGGCGACCGGGCGAACGCCGTCGTCCTCGACACATTTGCGGCCACAGCAAAAGCGAACGGCGACCGAGATCGCCGGTTTAGGATCGAGCATGCCCAACACCTTCGACAGGAGGACATAAAACGCTTCGCCGGGCAAAAGGTGATCGCTTCTATGCAGCCGTTTCACATCATCGATGACGGCCGCTGGGCATGGAAGCGTCTCGATGACAAGCGTCTGACGGGAACCTACGCATTTCGAACGCTGCTCGATACAGGAGCGGTGGTTGCCTTCGGATCCGATTCGCCAGTCGCCCCGCTAAATCCACTTTTAGGTGTTTATGCCGCTGTCACCCGCCGCACCCTTGATGATAAAAATCCGAACGGATGGATCCCCGCACAGAAGATCACGGTTGATGAAGCGGTGCGGGCCTTTACATGGGGCTCGGCCTATGCCGAATATCAGGAAAATGACAAAGGGACGCTGGAGGTCGGTAAACTCGCTGACTTCGTCATCCTGTCCGATGATATTTTTATCATGGACCCTGTAAAGATCTCGGGCGTGACCGTTTTGTCCACGATCGTTGACGGCAAGGTGGTGTTTGAACGCAAGTGAATGTTCTACTCGCAGCAGCCTTCTGTTTTCTGGCAGCGGTCTCCGCAGCGGGCCAGCGCACCGCTGACCTATTACTCATCAATGGCAAAGTCAGGACGCTGGATAAGAAGAGGTCCCAGGCTGAGGCAATAGCTGTCGCCGATGGGCGTATTGTCGCAGTGGGCACGAACGTTCAGGTCAAGGCCCTCGCCCGGCCGGATGCGCGGGTGATCGACGCTCAAGGCAAACTCGTTATTCCCGGATTCAACGACGCCCACGTCCATTTCACTGGCATCGGAAATCAGTTCTCACATCTCCCCCTTAAGGGCCAAAATAGTTCATCTGCTGTTGTCGCACGGGTGACGGAATTCACGCGCTTGCTCCCAAAGGGACGTTGGCTGTTGGGCGCGGGCCTGGACCCTGAACATTTGCCAACGCTCAAACAGTTGGATGCGGCGAGTCCTGAAAACCCGGTGTTGTTGTACTTCGCGGACCCCAAGTCCGTTTTGGTTAATAGCGCTGCGTTGCGAATTGGCCGTGTGCCATTCACCGCCGACGGGCCATCCGACTCGGAGGTCGTACGCAATAACGAGGGCCGTCCCACCGGAGTACTTACGGGAGCGACCCTAAGGGCGATCCGTAGTACGGTGCCAAATAACTATGCGACCAATTGGGCCGAGATCGCCGAAACAGCCAGCAACTACGCTGCGTCGCTGGGCATTACCAGTGTGCAGGATGTGCATTCCGATGACCTGCTTGAAACCCTTAATGCGATGGCCAAAGCGGGGCGGCTAAAGACGCGTATTTATGAGTGCATAGGTATTCGCGAATGGAGACGCCTTAGCCAGTCGGATATTAAGGCTGCCTCCGGCGATGCTATGGTACGTGGAGGCTGTGTTAAGGGGACAGCCTCCGGCGGTGACGGCGAAGTGGGCGACCTGCGGCGGGCGATCTCTGACGCCGATAAAGCAGGCCTGCAGGTGATGATCCATGCCATCGGCGCAAGGGCGAACGCGAACACGCTCGAAGCGTTCGAATTCGTTGCTGGGCAGAACGGCCGGCGGGACCGGCGGTTTAGAATAGAGCACGCCCATAACATGCGTGCCGAGGACCTCAGCCGACTGGCCCGTACATCGATAATACCGTCGATGCAGCCGTATCTGTTCTTTTACGGCCACAACACCGGGGGGGATAACTTTCGCGAATTGTTTAGGCTCGGTGTCACCGTTGCGTTTGGTTCGGACGCCTCGATCACCGACTTTAATCCCCTGTTAGGCATTCATGTTGCCGTAAACGCGGGGGGAGACCGATCCCTTTCTGTCGGGGATGCCCTTGCGGCCTATACTGTGGGTTCCGCATACGCAGAATTTCAGGAGAACGAAAAAGGCACGCTGGGACCCGGAAAGCTCGCCGATTTTGTTATCCTTTCAGAAGATATCTTTACCATCGATCCGATGAAGATCGATAGGGCGCATGTTTTGACGACAGTGGTTGACGGCAAGGTAGTTTATGACGCCGGGTAAACGCGTGCCAGCAAGATCAGCATCTACATTTATTCAGGAGAACGTATGAAAATATTTATTAGTTTGGCATTTGTAATGATCGCATTTACTTTTTCGGCAGTTGCCCAGGACGGGGCAGAGAAAGCTAAGCCTACGGAACAAGACAAAACAGCAGCAATTCCGTCCGATACCTTCCTAAAGCGCGGGGCGCCGATCGGTAAGGCGAAAAAGGTTTCGCTTGCAAAGGTTATGAAAGACCCTGCGAAATATTCCGGAAAGCTGGTTTTTGTCGAGGGCGTCATTGTGCGTTCCTGCAAGGCAGAGGGCTGCTGGGCGGAACTTGCACCAGCCGCCGATGCCGAGAGCGTTCGTGTAAAGATGAAGGACCACGCCTTCTTTATCCCCCTCAAGTCAGCGGGTGCCTGGGCGAGGGCGGAGGGAACATTCAGCGTAAAAACACTTACCAAAGAACATGTCGATCACATGATCGAAGACGACGGTGCCAAATTCGAAAACCGAAACGCGGATGGAACGGTGACCGAAATATCGTTCGAGGCAACCGGGATAGAGCTGAAAAGAGCTTCTTAGCCGTCGCTGCCGGACTTGTAAGCCGCTGGCCGAATCGCCGGTGGCTTGCGATCCAACGTTATGAAACCCTTCAAGATCCGAGATATTAGTATCGATCCGCCGCTCATCCTGTCACCGATGGCGGGCGTGACCGACTACACTTTTCGCCGGCTGATCAAGCGGCGGGGCGGTGTCGGCCTGGTAGTGTCGGAGTTTATCTCGGTTGAGGGTTTGACGCGCAATAACCCCAAGTCGAAGCGTCAAATGCATTTTGACGAGGAAGAGCGGCCCTATGCTGTTCAGATCTTTGGCGGCCAGGCACCGCGTATGGCATTGGGTGCGGAGATGGCCCAGGAGATCGGGGCGGATATACTCGATGTGAACTGTGGCTGCCCGGCACCAAAGGTTGTCAAGAACGGCGGCGGTTCGGGCTTGCTTCGCGATATGCCGCGTCTCGAAGAGATACTCACCGAGATCAAGAAAGCGATCACCATACCACTCACCTTAAAACTGCGCACAGGCTTTTCTGATGCCAGTATAAATGTAGTCGAGGTTGCCAAGATGGCCGAGCAATGCGGTGTCGAGCATATTCAGGTACACGGCCGTACCCGCGAACAGGGATATAAGGGCCTTGCTAATTGGGATCTCATAAGGCAGGTGAAAGAGGCGGTCAGCGTTCCGGTCTCGGGTAACGGCGACATCACGACGATTGAGTACGGCATCAACCGTTGGCGTGAAACCGGCACAGACGGCATTCTGATCGGCCGCGGGGCGATGCAGAACCCGTGGATCTTTCGCCAGTTCCAGGATGTGATAGAGGGACGTGAACCGTACCAACCGGACCTGGAAGAAAAGAAGAATGTTTTACTCGAATTCTTTTCGATGTGCCGCGAAGAGATGCCCGAGATAGTGGCCCTCGGCAAGATGAAGCAGCTCGCCGGGCAGTTTACTAAGGGACTGGTCGGCGGTGCCCAGTTTCGTCAGACGCTCTACCATTCGCACTCGGCGACTGAGATCCTGGACAACATTACGACCTACTTTGAGACACTCGAGCGGCGCGAAACCTTTGGGGATGGCGTGATCGAGGCCGATAGCGACCGCGATCTTGAGTTTTCAACCTGTGAACCGCCGGCCGAGATCGTACCGATGAAGACTAGGCCGTCGTCGTTCGTTTCCACCGCCTCAAAATAGATGAAATATCTCCGACCCGACACATTCGTTTTCAGAACTTTTATCAACGCCGCCGTGGTTATCGTTCTTCTCTCGGCAGCTGCGGCAGCACAGAATGCCGATAAAAAAGCGTCGTCGCTTGAGGCCGGACCGATCCGCTCCTCAGCCGCATACGCCGAGATATTGCTGCGAAAGACTGAGATCCGGGCGGACCTCGAAGCCTTTACGGCCAATTACACCGAGGCAAACCCGAAAATGATCGATCTGCGTTTCGAGCTGGCTTCTTTGGATAGCTCGCTGGAAAAGGTTTTCGGCGTAAAGCCGTCTGAAACCGGTAAATTGACGCAGGCACTGGGTAAATTGATAGTGCGTAAAGCTGAGATCGAAACCGATCTTGCTCGGTTGTCGCGAAGCTATAATAAGGACCACCCTGAGGTGAAGCGCACGAAACGAAAGGCCGAGATCTACGAAGCCGCTATCAACGAGATCCTGCGCTGAACTTGCGTACCACATCCCTCCAAACAAAAAAAGGACCGGATGAACCGGCCACTTTAGCGACTTAAATTTTCACCCGATCAATTGTTTGATTTCTCGGTACGGTCATCGGCAAATAGGATCGGTGCGACACTCGGCCGATAGGTGTCATTGATCTTGATGTATGAATCTTCCCGCAATTTAGCCATGTATTTTTTCTGTTCGGTCGGCAGGCGTTCGTTCATCATTGCGACCCTGACGATATTTTCCTCGAAAGCCGACTCATTGCTAGCCTTTTCTCTTGCATCAACACGCAGGATGATCATACCCAGTTTATCGGCCTCGAACGGAACCGTGACATCACCGGGCTTAACGTCTTTTAACGGATTTCCGATCGTCGGAACCAGGTCTGCGACAGGCAGTTTCTCCGCCTTGCCTTTGCCCTGGGTTATAGGTCCGGGATCCGATCTGTCCTTAGCGATCGCTTCAAAATCTCCGCCAGCCCTGAGCTGCGCGTGAATTTGTTTCGCCGCTTCACGCACAGTAGCTTCGTCGCGTCCGGCGAAACCGAGGAACAGTTCGCTGATCGACACGGTTTCGGGCTTTGTGAATTTGCTCTTATTCTTTTCGTAATATTCCTTAACCTGAGTACCCGTTGGCTCCCAATATACCTTGGACTGCACCTCGCGCTGGATCACCCGTTCACGAATTATCTGTGTCCGCCATGTTTCGCGAAGCTCCTTTGGGTCAACTCCCGTTTTCTCCATTTCAGCATGGAGTGCCTCGACGGTCTTCAAATTAAACTGATTCATCACGTCAACGAACCGTTCATTCAGGGCTTCTTCGATATCCCTGTCCATACCGCCCTCTTTTGCTCTTTGGACCAACAGCTCCTCGTTGATCAAGCCTGCAATGAGTTCACCCTGCTTTTCATCCACCATCCTTTGAGCTTCATCACGGCTCTTGCCTTCCTGAACGTATGTATCGACAATCGACTTTTTCTCACGTTTGATCCGTGAAAGGGTGATGACGCCGTCGTTAACAACGGCAACGACCTCATCGACGACGCGGGTCTGCGTTTCCTGGGCAATAGTGTTAAGGCTAAATGAGCACGCAATGAATATCGTGAATGCTAAAAAACGAAAATTTCTCATCAAAAACTCCTAAATCGAACTCCGACGAACGTTATTATACCGAGCCTATTATGTGCAAACGATTGGTTTGATGCAAAAAGCGGACACTGAGTTTCTTGCTTAGAGTCTGAAAGGGGAATTGCAAGCCATTGTTTGTTTATAAATATAAGCTGCTGTTTGCGGCCACCGCTCAATACGATGAATATAAAATGTTCGAATTGTGGTCTTGTTAACTTTCCGCACGCATCCACCTGCGAGCGCTGCAATACAGCTCTTGGAGCACCTGAAAATGTCGCTCGTCCGGGGTCAAAGCCCCATTCGCGCATTGCCGGGCGGATCATGGTCTGCGCCGCAGTATGCATATCCGCCATTCTTGGATTCTATTTATCGCTGATAGCTTCTGCAAATCCCCTTTCGATCGAAGAGAAGAGCATCGTGCGGGCCGCTATCCGGGTCCTTAAGGAAAAGGGCTTTACCGAGGAGATATTCTTCCTCGAACACCTGGCCGTCTTTCGTTCCGACGATAACTGGCTTAACGCGACGGTAGCGAAGGAGAACGCATATGCGGCAACTAATTTTCCATTTGAGATAGTAACCCTGTACCCCGATTTTTTTACGTATCCCGTGGATGACCCTGAAAGGGCCGCTATCCTGCTCCACGAGGCCCGGCACCTGCGGGGCAAAGATGAAAAGGACGCCTACGAATTTGTCTGGCGAAACCGCCGGCAGCTCGGGTGGATAGAAGAGAAGTATTCGGAATCACCGGTCTGGCGAAATGTGCGGAATCAAACCCGCGAATACGTTCCAGAGTTATTCAACTGCGACTCGAACCCGACAGGTGATTGCGACGAGTAGGCTCATCTAGGCACGTATTTGAGCGAGGCTGCTGCTCGCGGTCGCAAGCGGAACGGCGGTCTCCGCCGGGACACGCAATATGCCGCTCGGCGAAAAGCTCGCTTTTTCGTTCTCACTCAAAAATTGCATAAGTTTCTCGGGCGAAACGCGGGCACTCTCGCCCAGTTTGATAGCAACACCGTCGGCTGTCTTATCGATAGAGACGATCGCCATTCGTTCGGCAAGCTTGCGCAGTCGCCCGTACTCAAATAGGTTATCCACAGATCGCGGGATCCGGCCATACCGGTCCTCGATCTCGGTGTGTATCTGCATCAATTCCTCCTCTGATTCGGACGACGATATGCGCTTGTACGTCCTCAGACGCTGGCTGGCCTCTGAAATATAGTCTTTGGGAATAGAGACATCGATCCCAAGATTGATCGACACGCTCGTCTCGTCGGCGATCTCGTCGCCGCGAAGCTCCCCGATCGTTCGTTCCAGCATCTTGGTGTAAAGGTCAAATCCAAGTGCGTCCAAATGGCCTGACTGCTGGCCGCCCAGGATGTTGCCTGCGCCGCGCAGTTCCAGATCAAGGGCGGCTAGCCTAAATCCCGCCCCGAGGTCCGAAAACTCACGGATCGCGGACAACCGACGACGTGCTATCGGCGTTAGCTCCATCTCGCTCGGTATCAGAAGATACGCGTACGCACGCCTGTTTGAACGCCCGACGCGACCGCGAAGCTGATACAACTGTGACAGACCATAATTGTCGGCACGGTTGATGATAATAGTGTTTGCCCGCGGTATGTCGATGCCGTTCTCGATGATCGTGGTCGCGACGAGGATATCGTATTTGTAATCGATGAAATCAAGCATCACCTGCTCCATATCCTTTTCGTTCATCTGGCCGTGCCCGATAGCGACACGGGCGTTGGGTACGATCTTTTGGACGAGGGCGGCAACCGACTCGATGGTCTCGACACGATTGTGAATGAAAAAGATCTGGCCGTTGCGGGCGAGCTCCAGCTCGATGGCTGAGCGGATCACGCTTTCGGAAAACTGCACTACCTGCGTATTGATGGCGAGACGGTCACGCGGGGGAGTTTCGATCACGGACATATCACGCATCCCGAGCAAAGACATATTGAGCGTTCGCGGGATAGGCGTCGCCGAGAGCGTCAGCACATCGACCTTTTTCTTTAGCTGTTTGAGTTTTTCCTTATGTCCCACACCAAATCGCTGCTCTTCATCGACGACGACCAGGCCGAGCTTGGGCATCTTAACATCGTTTGAAAGCAGCCGGTGCGTGCCGATCAGCACATCGACCTCGCCCTTGCCGGCAAGCTCGGCCACCGCCTTCTGCTCTTTCGTTGATCGAAACCGCGACAGCAGATCGACCTTTACGGGAAAGGCGGCGAAACGCTTTTTGAAGGTTTCAAAGTGCTGGTACGCAAGTACGGTTGTTGGCGTAAGGATCGCCGCCTGCCTGCCGTCCATAACCGCCTTAAAGGCCGCACGCATCGCGACCTCGGTCTTGCCATAACCCACGTCACCGATGATCAGGCGGTCCATAGGTGTCGGCGTTTCCATATCTCCTTTAACGTCTTCGATCGCTGACGCCTGGTCAACGGTGAGATCATACGGGAAAGCATCTTCAAACTCGTGCTGCCAAGGGGCGTCGGGTGAAAAGGCGTGGCCGCGCACGAGTTTGCGCTCGGCATAGAGCCTGAGCAGCTCGTCGGCCATGTCGCGCATTGCACGCTTTGCCTTGGCCTTGGTCTTTTGCCACCCGATGCCGCCGAGACGGTCGAGAGTGGGCGAGGTCGCCTCGCCGGACGAAAAGCGCGAGACGAGGTCCATTCGTTCAACCGGCACGAACAGCTTTGCGTCGTCGGCGTAGATCAGCAGCATGAACTCGCGTTCCGCACCTTGGGACGAGATCGTCTGCAGGCCCTCAAAGCGGCCTATACCGTGATCGACATGGACGACGTAATCGCCGGCCTTAAGATCGCGGAAATCTGATATGAAGGCTCCAAGCCTCGACCTGCGCCCGCCCGCCGGGGCCTTTCGGCTGGCCGACGGGACCATCGTCCCGATCGATTCTCCAAAAATGTCCGTTTCGGTGTAAGCGGTCAGCCCGAATAGGGGCAGCTCGAATCCGCTGGAGAGATCGCCGACGACGATGGAACCGGCGTCCAGCACGATCTGATACTCCCTGAGTATCTCTTCGAGCCGTTCGGCCATCCCCTGTGTTTGGGTCGCAAGCAGCGTCCGGCCCTCGTTTTTAGTGAGCCTGAGCTGGGCCGCGAAATCAGCGATGACGCCATGGAACTTACGCGTAGATCGAGACTGTATCTCATATTCAGACGCTGTTTCAGCAGTCGGAAACAGGAAAAGTGGTTCGGCCTGCGATCCCGGGTCCCTGTCGTATGAGAATTGCTCGTCGGTCGCCACGGCCGTACGTCCGAGTGAGCGCATTTCCATACGAGCCGAGGCCGCGAGACGCTCGCGAAGTTCAGCAGGCTCAAGAAAGAGCTCCTTAGGCTGGAGGCCGATGTCGCCGAGTTCAGCCAGCCCGTCGTAGTGCTTGGCCGTATTGCTGTAAAAGCTCTCAAGCGTGTGTTCGATAGTACTAGGCTCATCGATAACGATCACGCAGTCGGTTATGTGGTCGAACACGGTGGCCAGCAGCGGTTTGACGAGCGGAATATGAAACTCCCAGCCTGAGAATGTTTCGCCCTCGGATGCAAAATCAGTCCTGTCCTTCAGATTGCGTGCGTATTTGTCGTCCGCAAACCGTTCGCGTGCAAAGAACGACCAATCGATAAGGTCCTGAGCAGAAACAGAGAACTCACGCATGGGGGCGAGAGCGATCCCATTAAGACGTTCGGTGGAGAGCTGGGTGTCGGGATCGAAGGATCGAATGGACTCGACGGTATCGCCAAAAAACTCTACCCTAACAGGCGCGTCGGCATCGGGCGACCATACGTCGATGATGCCGCCGCGAACCGAGAACTGGCCGGGTCCGAAGAGCGGTTCCTCGCGAACATAGCCGCCGGCGATCAGGCGCTCGGTCAAGGCGTCAGGCACAAAGTCGTTGTCGCGAACGAGAGTTGCTCCGAGGGCGCCGATCTGGTCCGGAGTTACGGTTCGCTGGATAATGGACCGTGCAGAAAGGATTACGATCTTGGCTCCGCCGCTCAGCAGTTGCCACAGGGCAAGCGCACGACGTTCCTGAGTTTCAGCATGCGGCGAAACGCCGGAGTAAGGATCCGAATCAAATGACGGCAGGCTAATGATGGGCACCGCCGGCACACCCGCCCCGTGCT
>JBBQGO010000037.1:0-11417 GCA_038323125.1 Pyrinomonadales bacterium | reverse complement strand
GATTCAGCCTAAATCCCGCCATCTAACCGATCGCGGCTTTTTTGCCTTTCTTTCCAAACCGTAGAAACCGCCCTACAAAACAATCAACGCCATCTCAAATCTAAAAAGAGACCGCCGATAACTCAGTTATCAGACGGCCTCTTTTTTATTTAAGCGGGGGCGAAGTTGTTTGAAAAGGGTTATTTACTGATTTGCGCCTTTCTTTCAAATTCCGCGATCAGTTTTTTGATATTATCCAAATCCCTTGTTTCTGGCTGTGCCTTCAGAAATAATGTCAGTTCTTTAGCCGCGTCGGCAAATCGATTCAGGTCATTACCGTAGAGGAGAGCCAGTTCCCAATGCACTTGGGGGATGGCGTCCTTAGAGAGTTCCATAGCATTCAGCAATTGCTTTTCGGCATCTGCAAACTTTTTGGTGTGCCGAAACAATGCTCCGGAGAGGAACACAGCGGCGGCTGATCGCGAATTCAAGTCGATCGCCTTCTGTGCCGCTAACAACGCCTCCGGATAGTTCGCCAACGAGTATCGCGCATATGCCAATCCATACCAACTGGTGTAGGCTCGGGGGTTTACTTCCACAGCCATTGACAAGAGGATCTCAGCTGCTTGGTATGCGTGCGGTTTCCCAACGCTAATATATTCGGTTCCGAGGCGTTCAAGCGCAGCGTAATATTTGGGAAAAATCTCGAGGGCGGCCCTCAGGTTGTCTTGTGCTTCTTTTTCCCGTTTAGCATCCAGATCTGCTAGCGCTTTTTCATATAATTTCTTAGCTTCCTTTGGCACGTCCTGTGCGAATAAGGGGGTCACATTCTGGAGGGGTACTCCCTTTTTCAATCTTAAACTGAAATCACTCTGCTCACTCGCAAAACCTCCCGTTTGAATTCCACCGGAAGCAGACTGACGTGAAATATTGACGATCTCCACGGAATTTTCCTGTTCTTCATAATCGGTCCCATATGGGAGAACTCGTACCGCAAATCTTCCCTGGCCCATTCCTGAAAAGGAATAAAAACCGGACCCATTGGTTCGCGTACGAGATATAGTTCTTGAATATTCATCAAGGAGTTCAACATTAATATCGCTGAGTGGACGCCTTTCAATCCCTATGACTCGTCCACTGATACTGTTTCCAAAACCTTGAGCTTGGATCTTCAAACTAGTACCGGACAAAACCGGTACTATTAACAATAAGGCAAATACAAGAGTACGTGCCCATTTGGCATTTCCACATTTCATAATGCTGCTCCCTTTTCCCTTCGACGGTATTATTATCCCATTCGGTTGCCTTAGGCGTTCGATCAGCTTTTCGACGTCAGGCAGGCGTGACTGGCCTTTACGGCGGACGCTCCGGTTCCGACCGCAGTACTGATCGTCGGCGAAAGCGGATTGGCCACGTCTCCGACTGCGTAAACACCCGCGATATTCGTTTCGCATTTTTCATTCGTAATTATGTAGCCCGAGCTATCTAGACGGATCTGTCCGTTTAGGAACTCAGTATTAGGTTCTACCCCGATACGGATAAGCACGTGATCTGCCTTTAACCTACGACGCCTGCCTGAAGCCAGATTTTCAATGTCAATGGAATCTACTTTTCTGCCGCCCAGTATCGCGACAATACGGCTGTTATAAAGAAACTCGATGTTATTCTGATTCTCAACCCGCTCTATAAATTCTTTGCGAGCGGTAAAGCCACTTCTTCGATGGACGATGTAAACCATTTCCGCTTTCCTGCTCAGAATGGCAGCGTTTTCAAGGGCAGCGTCGCCGCCGCCCGCGATTGCAATGACCTTTCCGGTGACGGATTCCTTCATTCGGACGCCCGAGTCGAGAACGCCTTTTCCAGAGAACTCTCGTTCGCCCGGCACACCTAATGCTCTTCGCCGAACACCCGTCGCCAGGATCACCGCTTTGCCCGTGTAGTTTATTTTATTATCAATCGTAACTCGCAGATGAGAAAGGTCAAGATCAATCACGGAGACTGCAGTTAATCTTTGTTCATTGGTCCCGTCGAGATGGTGAACAAATTTGTCCCTAAGCTCGAGCCCATCAGTTGCCGCAACTCCCAGATGATTAGTGATCGAGTTGAAGGTCCGTAAAAGCTGCCCACCCAATTCGGGTTCTTTTTCGATCAATAATGATCTAAGTCCAAGCTCTGCGCACCATAGAGAGGCTGAGAGCCCCGCCGGTCCGCCTCCTAATATGATCACATCAAACTCTTGTGAAATTTCTTTCAAAACGCATTTCCCCGAATATGAAGTTTACCCCTTTTTTGTCAGCTAACACTGCCATTTTTTGTCATTTACAATAGATACTTCTACCTAGGCCATCATTTATCGTACTCATTGTACCGGTGTGTCTCCTTTATTCTAGCTGGTTTTACCCTATATACGATGATCATGGAAACTCGGGATTACTGGCATTGAAATTGCTCACTAACTTAGCTGAGGAGGTGGGCGTTTTGATACCCCCCCCTTTCAAGCATTGTCTCGCAGAACACGCGCGCACGCCCGCCTTTTAACATATGAAACTAGAAGTAGAAACGAAATCCACATCGTTGCCATTGAGTGCTAATGAAACGGCGGAAATGCCAATCGATTTTGCGTTGACAAACGTTAGGGAATTATTGGCACAGGGTATCGCTGCGGCCCAAAGCGGCGATCGCGAAAACGCTCGTACGATGCTCGAAAGGGCAACGCAGATCGATCCGCGGAGCGAGGATGCGTGGATGTGGCTCGCATCGATCAGTGATTATCCTGAGGAGTTACTTGCATTTCTAAATAATGTTCTGGACATCAATCCCGACAACGCCCGGGCGATCGCCTGGCATGCTGCTACCAGGTCGCTGCTCGCAAAAACTCTGGTCCACCGCGCGGTTACTGCACATTCGGCCGGCTCTCATCAGCTCGCAACCCAATGCCTTGACCAAGCAACATCTCTTGACGAGCAGTGCGAGATGGCCTGGTATTGGAAAGCGTCGAGAACCGACGACGACCAAGAAAAGATCAAGTTCCTCGAGCGCGTAATGTCGATCAACCCGGAAAATAGCGACGCACGGGACACTCTCGTCGCTCTGACAATATCCCTTGCCCAAGCCGCCATCTTAGATGCAAAGTCATCTGCTGTAGCGGGCAATACTAATAACGCACTCCAGATACTGGAAGATGTATTGAAAAGTAATCCGAATGCGGTCGAAGCGTGGATCCTCAAATCACATCTATCTTCTTCTATCGAAGAAAAGTTGGACTCTTTGAAAAAAGCTCTGGCGATCGAGCCGGAGAACATGTCGGCACGGTCGGGTTTTGACTTTCTGACTGCCACGATCGGCTCGATCAAGACGGCAGCGGAACCTTGTATCGAAAGCCTCTCAGACTCGACTTTGCGTTCCCAATCGGTGACGGTGGATGTTGTCGAAAAGGCTCTTGCCGATGGCGGCGATCCGATAGGCCCAGATACACCAGCGGTCGAGATCTCGAATGACGGGGCCTTAACAACCGATATGACATCGGATACCTCTGCCACTGGAATCGTTTCTCTGGAAGAGCCGGGAGATCTGATCGAGGGGTTAGCGGTTTTCGATCCCGCTATGAATGGCGCATTGGGGACTTCACCATCTTCGATCATGACTGATCCAGTTGTGATTAAGACCGGTTCGGAATGTCCGTTTTGCGCAGTCGCCAATGACACCCAGGCATTCGAATGCGGCTCATGCCACGCCACCTTAACCCTGTCGGACATAGAATCAGTACTTTCGAACCCGCGGGCTGACCGCCAGATCATTCAGCAAGCAATTACGCAGATGGAAGCCGAGTGGAACTTTCGCGAATTTGACGAAGGTGAGCTGACTGCCCTTGGGATCGGACATTTGAATCTTAGAAACTACGAGGGCGGGTACAAGTATTTGCAAGAGGCGTCTCGATTGAGTCCGAATAACGTGATCCTGTCCAGCCAATTGAACGCCATCGCCATTCGAATCAACGAGATGCCCCGACAGCGGGACTGCGGAGCACCTGTATCATCGGGTCGGACGATCCTTGTGGTCGATGACAGTGCCACAATACGCAAACTGATCTCGGGCAAGCTCGAAAAAGCGGGCCACACTGTCATATGCGCCGCCGATGGCGTAGAAGCCCTGGCCCGAATCGCTGAGAGCCTCCCTGACCTAATTCTGCTCGACATCACCATGCCGCGTATGGACGGCTACGAGGTCTGTAAGAACATCCGTTCCAACCCCGCCGCCAAAGATGTGCCCGTCGTTATGATCTCGGGCAAGGACGGATTTTTCGACAAAGTACGCGGACGAATGGCGGGAACGTCCGGGTATGTCACAAAGCCGTTCGGACCCGAAACTCTCATGAAGGCACTGGAAACCTATCTCGTGCCTGACGAACCGGAGTCGTTTTGACGATCGCCAACTCCATGATTTCAACTGCGACGACGATTGATCGCGATCAACTGCAGGTCTTCATACGCTCCGCTGCGAGCCACTTGTCGGCGGTTCGAAGCACGGTATTGATAGTCGCTCAAAAGGGCGATCCGGCTGACCTGCCCATCGCTAGGCAAACACTGGAGCGGTTGAGGTTAGACGCCGCGGTCAATGGTCTCTTGGATATCGTTTCGCTGATCGAGTGTGCCGAGTCGGTGTTGGCTGAAACTTCTTCCAGTATGTCTTTGCCGCTTATCGGGGCGTATCAGGCACTTGACCACCTGGCACATATTGAAGCGGCCATTTGGGAGTTGTCGTCCTCATTTGCAGATTCCCAATCCGAAATCTCCGACCTTGTAGATTCATCGTTCAACGAATGGAATTCCGGGACAACGCGTAGCGGAGTTGCGGTCGAAATTCCGGAAACTCATTTTGAGATCGACGAAGAGACAATGGAGATATTCCGGGTCGAAGCGGATGATCTGTTGACCAAGATTTTCGCTGCACTCGGCATCCTGGCGAGAAGCCCCGAGGACCGAAATGCTCTTTGGGACCTGCGCAGGCACGCACACACCTTCAAAGGTGCGGCGGGCATAATTGGACTGAAAGAAGCGATGCAAATCGCCCACCGAATGGAGGATGTGCTCGACCAGATCGTTGAGAGGGATCCGGAAACTAGTCCTCAGGTGATCGGATTTCTTCAAGCGTCTACGGACTGTCTCCGCTCTATCGTGACCGGAAGTAAGGATGTCTCACCACCGGCACTCGATCAAAGGTATGAGAGTGTCGTAGCATGGCTTACTACCGAAAAGGCAAACGATAACAAGTTGACTGCATCAACAGCAGGACTTACCCCGTCCTCAGGCCCCAGTGAAGCGGTGAAATCCCCCTCAACGCCCGTCGTGCGAGTGTCCCTCGAAAGGCTCGACGACATTATAAAACTCACTCGGAGCGTGCTGGAAAATCAAAATAAGGTTTCTTTGGAACTCGCCCGCCTGCGTAGTCTTTCTGGCGACCTGCCTGACCAGTTAACCCCGCTCATCTCACTTCTTGCAGCACAACGCGATCTGACGGATGACATTCAAGCAAAACTGCTGCATATCCGGATGGTAAAGTTTGGCACACTTGAGACCCGCCTGAGCCGTGCCGTTCAGGCGACGTGCGGTGATGAAAACAAGAAAGCGGCCATAAAGATAGAAAACGGCGAGGTCGAGATCGATACACAGATCATCGATGCCCTGATCGAACCGTTGCTACATTTGCTCAAAAATGCGGTAGTTCACGGCATTGAATTCCCTGAGACGCGCCGCCTGATCGGCAAGCCCGTGACAGGCACAATAACGATCCGCCTCGAAGCGGACGATGAGGCCCTCATCCTATCGGTATCAGATGACGGAAGCGGTATATCGATCGCCAGGCTCAAGCAGACAGCGATCGCGAGCGGCCGCCTGAGCGAAGATATAGCGTCCGCGATGGACGATCATGAAGCGATCGACCTGATCTTTGACCGCGGCCTTACGACGGCCGAAAAGATCGATCTTAATGCCGGCCGCGGCGTTGGGATGAGCATTGTCAAAGACAGTGTAGAGATTCGCGGCGGAACCGTCTTGGTCGAAACTGAGCCGCAAAAGGGCTCCACATTCACGATCCTTATGCCGATCGCCGTGGTGCAGCCGAGTCAGCAATGCTGCAGCCAAGCTCCAAACGCCCGGGCGAAAGTCTTATCCCCATTGATTATGATCGTCGACGATAGTGCCAGTGTGCGGCACCTGTCAAGGAATCGGGTGTCTGCAGCGGGTTTTGACACCGTCACCGCCTGCGACGGGGCCGAAGCTCTTCAAATGCTGCTGTCCGGAAAGTATCAGCCGGACCTGATACTGTCTGATGTTGAAATGCCCGGACTGGACGGTTGGACACTACTCGAATCCATCAAAAGTCACAAGGATCTTCAGCACATTCCAGTCGTAATCGTTACGTCGCTGAATTCCGATGAACACCGCCAAAAGGCAATAAGCCTTGGGGCGTCCAAGTACTTGGTCAAGCCATTCCAAGAACACGATTTTGCCAATTTACTTAAGTACGTCCTGAGTCCTGATCTCGCATTCTAGCCTTTAGGCGGCCTGCTCGGCCTTATCTCGACCTTGCTTGGTAAGGCTCTTGCCTCCATATTCAGTAGATCTATTATTACCTGGGCAATGTCCTCGGGCTGAAGTTGCCATGCGTTGTCTTCAGATGGAGTGTCACCGCCAAACTGCGTGTTCACGCTGCCGGGGCAAATATAGCTGACCTTAATATTTTCATGCCTTACTTCCTGCATGAGGGACTCGGAAAACCCGTTCAAACCAAACTTTGACGCGTTGTAGGCGGCCATCCGCGGGTGTGCATTTTGGCCGGCGAGCGAGGAAATATTGAGAATGTAACCGCCCCCGCGTGCCTTCATTAGAGGTATGGCGTGATGGCATGCATAATAAACACCGAAAAGATTTGTCTCCAGCGTTTGCCGAAAATCGTCCCCGGAGATCTCTTCCACAGTCTTGTCCATATAGCCAATGCCGGCATTGTTGACGAGAATATCGAGCCCCCCGAATTCATCGGTAGCCGCTCTTATCATCGAACGAACCTGCTCTTCGTCCCGGACATCGCAAACAGCACCCTTTACGGCCCCGGATGCTGATAGCTTTTTTGTAGCAGCCAATACATCGACATCGCTTCGGCCACAGATGACGACATTGGCTCCGGCAATCACCAAAGCGTCGGCGATAGCGTACCCGATTCCCTTCGTTCCACCCGTCACTACAGCGGCTTTGTTGTTGAGTTTCACAGCTTGTCCTTTAATAGGTCGTTCACCACCTTCGGATTTGCCTTGCCTTGGGAAGCTTTCATTACCTGGCCCACGAAGAATCCGAACAGCTTTTCATTCCCGCCGCGATACGCGTCGACATTGGCTTGGTTTGCGGCGATGACCTCGACGACTATCGCCTCGATAGCTGCGATATCTGATACTTGCTCGAAACCCTTTTCCTTGATAACCGCAGGAGCGGGCTTTCCTGTGGTAAACATTTCGGCCAATACTTCCTTTGCCTGATTGTTGTTGATCGATCCCGACTCGACGGTTCCAACTAATTCTGCCAGGTCCTCAGCGGTCACCAGGCTGTCCTTAACAGCCTTTCCGGAATTATTAAGTTCACGGGTTAGTTCGCCGAGTATCCAGTTAGCCGTCATTTTGGGGTTAGCCGTGATCCTGGCCGTCGTCTCGAAATAGTCGGCAAGGTCTTTATCGCCCACAAGCTGAGAAGCGTCGGCAAAGCTGAGACCATATACATCCATAAATCGGTCACGCATAGCATCGGGCATCTCGGGCATATCGACCTTTACCCTCTCGATGAATTCGGCTGTGACTCTCAATGGCTGGAGGTCGGGCTCAGGAAAGTAGCGATAGTCGTGGGCATCCTCTTTCGAGCGCATAACCCTGGTCTGATTCTTCTTCTCGTCCCACAGACGTGTCTCCTGATTGACCGGTTCGCCGGTCTCATATGCCGTTATCTGACGCTCGATCTCAAATTCAATGGCCTTCTGCATAAACCGCACCGAATTTAGATTCTTTAGCTCGATCTTGTTGTTGAAAACGGTTTCGCCCACGCGGCGTACGGACACGTTCGCTTCACAGCGAAGATTGCCCTTTTCCATATCCGCGTCGCTTGCACCAACCCATTGTAGGGCCCGCCTTATGTGATTAACGTAGTCATAAGCCTGCCATGAAGTTCTAAAATCCGGCGATGTAACGATCTCGCCAAGCGGTGTGCCGGCACGGTTTAGGTCTACGTAGGAAAACTTATCGACATCGGGCAAACCCTCGTGCACGTTTTTGCCGGCATCTTCTTCGAGGTGCATTCGTTGGATATGGATGGTCATTGGCTTCCACTCCATCGCATGTCCATGATCGTCGCGTTCTGCCGTTAGGATGGTCAACTTTCCGTTGGCAGAAAAGGGTTTGTCGTATTGTGAGATCTGATAGCCCTTGGGCAGGTCGGGATAGAAGTAGTTCTTACGGGCAAACACAGATGTTTCCTGAATCTCGAGCCCGATCGCCAGTGCGGCACGGGCTGCCAGATCTATCACTCGCTGATTCAGAACCGGAAGTGCCCCGGGCAAGCCGAGACACACCGGACAAGTGTTTGAGTTGGGCTCACCGCCCGTTTCGACCGCACAGCCGCAAAAGATCTTAGTGGCCGTCGCGAGCTGTGCATGGACCTCCATACCAATGACCGCTTCCCAACCTGTTCTCATATAATGTAATTACAAAGTATCACCGGTAATGCCGACGCTGCACCAGCATAGGCCGCGGACTATGTCGTACACGCGGTGTCGGCCAGAACTGTCCTCCCGCAAAGTATCCTGATTGGCCACGAAAGTTACGGAGACGCTGCCTGTAAGGCGTGCCATAGGACCAACCATACCCAGGCCAACCCCCTTGCGAATTTTGTTCTACGTAGACTTGCTGTCGTTGTTGAGCTGCTGCTCGCATCGACTCTGCGTGGCGGAAGGCGTCCAGGCGTTCGAGCTCGAGCCTTTCAGCACGCAGACGAGCGGATAGCTGCTCGGTCTCGGAACGGCTCTCAGCTATCCGGCGATTTCTCTCGGCAGGCGATGGAAATCCCATCGCACCGTAGTTTTCCGCATAGTCACGTTCCCCCTTCAAACGATCGTGCCGATACTTTTCCAGATCGGCATTCGTGATCGAAGCGGTCTGGGCGCCTGCGACGCCGGCGGTTACAGTAACGAGACAAAAAATAAACAGCGATCTTTGTTTCATGGTGATTTCTCCTGTGTTCCCTAATATTATCACGGTTCCGGGAGTGCATGGGTGACGAGCGCCTTCTAAAATCCGTACGTCACGCCCCCCCTCGCCGTGCGTCCAAACGTTCGAAAGCCGTTCTCAAAATACTCATAACCGAAAACATTCTCGACCGTGCCGTAAATCCTCAATGTCATCCCTTCCCGCTCAAAGTTAAAAGTGTGCCCCGCAGTAACATCGCCCCTTCGGCTGCCGCGAAACCGGTAAACGTACGTATTAAAATTGCTACCGCTAAAGATCGGTGCCAGGTAGCTCGATGTGGCGAGAAGATCGAAGTTTACCCAAAATCGCCGAAACCTCTGGGTCGCAACCATTGTGAATTGATGATCGGGAATGCCAAGCGATTTCAGGAAACCTGACCCCGAGACCTGAGGTGAACGCTGGTCGCTGTTGGTGTATGTATATGAGGCAAAAAGATCAGTCGACCGCCGGGCTTTCGCTTTAACACTAAATTCCCCGCCGCGGGCGATGCCCCCTTTTTGGTTTTCATACCCGCCAAAAGGACGCACCGTGTTTCCAATATTCGGCACAACATTGCCATACCCGATTATGTCGGTCAGTTGTGTATAAAAATATGTTGACGAAAGACGAACTCGCCCTTTCGCGAAATCCTGTTCAACGCCCAGGTCAAAGGCGGCCGTCTTTTCCGGTTTCAAAAATGGATCGCCGATCGCGATGAACTCAGGTCCCGCGAAGTTCGAAAAGAACGTTCCGTATCTTTCATACAGCGAAGGGATCCGATAGCCGTTGCCGGCGTGAACGCGGAACTTGGTGCCGGTCCGCGCCATATAATAGGATACAGCCCCGTCAAAGGTGAACGCTGTTGGTGGATCGGTTAGTAGAGGATCGCCATACGGGGCGTTCGCAATGCTGAATTCCGGCCTGCCGAGATCGAACCGCTGAGCCCTTACGCCGCCTGCCAATTGAAGTCTTCCATCCAGCAGACTCACGAGATCCTGGGCATAAAACGTGTGACTCTGCTGACCCGCATTTGTAAAGAAATCGCCTGTCCCGGTTGGAGTCCGGCCCTCATTGCCGAACCGTTCGCGTTCGAATTCATAACCCGCCGTAATTGTATTGTTACGCTCCGGCGACCATATTATCTTGGCGTTTGCCGTATGTATAGACCCATCAAAAACGCTTGTCGAGGAGCTTTGAAAACCAACACCTAGCGGGCCATTGTCATTGGTTCGCCGCGTACTCAGAGCCTGATAATAGCCGCTGACCACTAAACTACTATTGAGGACGTGGGCAAAAACCATTTGTCCCGTCCAGAAACGGGATCTCTGAAAACTGTCGGGATCGTCAACGTCAAAGCTAAAGTTGAAACCCGGGTCCGCGTTGATTATGGCGGCGTTTGTGGGCGGCAGCGTTCCCAGTGTATCAGGACTGGAATTGAGCCTAACGTTGGCATCGGAGAAGAACAGCCGTGCGGACACTGTTGTGTTTGCGAGTGGCTCGGCATCGACCCGTGACTGTAGATTAGTATTATACGCGTTGTCCCGGCCGTCGATTCCCTTGGTGTAAACGGTCCGCGAAATGCCCGCCCCGATCCCGAATCGATCCCGCCCATGCGAGATGTTTCCGCGAAAGCGGCCTAGCCCGAGTCCACCGGCCGCACCGCCGATCTGGCCGTGTGTACCTCGACGGGCCTCAGGCGTTTGAAAATCAACTACGCCGCCCACGGCGTTCGTGCCGTAAAGCGATGATCCCGACCCGCGCAGAACCTCGACCTTGCTTACGCTTGTCAGCGTGAAATCGCTCAGGAATGGCGTTGCATCGCCGGTGATCGCTGATGGGTCGCGAAAGCGAATACCATCCATAAGAATCGCAGTATCTTGATTTCGAAGGCCTCGAGTCTTGATCGATGCCGTTCGGCCAAAGCCGCCAAGCTGCTGAACACGAAATCCGGGAATTGTTCGCAGGCTCTCGACTAGAGAAAAATCTGCCCGGTCCCTCATTTCCTGCCCGGCGATCACATCAACCGTTTTTGAAACCTGCTCGATAGTTTGAACTTCGCCGGCCGCAACCGTTACTTTTTCGCTAATAGTAACCCACTGCAGTTCGATGGTTACTGTTACCGCCCGGGTGGTGGTTACTCTCACTTCTTGGGTGACGTTTCCGCGCCAACAATATGTGC
>JBBQGO010000036.1:0-11580 GCA_038323125.1 Pyrinomonadales bacterium | reverse complement strand
GATGACGCGGCTGCCGCGAAACTTTGCATGGTTCGTCACCGATGATTTCGTGCCACTTCCGCTGCTGGTCGAGACGGTCTTGTTTCCGGTTTACGTCCTCGCCCTCGCGGCATATGCCGCAAAGTCCCTCTACCTGTATTTCACCGCCGGCTTTCTCAATCCGGGCAAGGATATCGTCGTCGCGACCACCGCCATTTGCTGGTACGCAGGCATCGTCCTTTTCAATTCCGATTACGCCTTTACGGTGACCAACGTGATCATCCACGGCGTGCCCTACTTTGCCCTCATCTATGTCTACGCACGCATGAGGCGCGAATCTACGGGCCGAGTTTACCGTTCATTATCCTCGAACTGGATCATCTTCCTCGCGACCCTATGGGCGATCGCCTATGTCGAGGAATTGTTCTGGCACCGCGGCGTGTGGCACGAAAGGCAGTGGCTTTTCGGCGCCGACTGGAACTGGGAGAGCTGGAAGATGTACTTTGTCCCCCTGCTCGCCCTGCCGCAGCTGACCCATTACGTCTTGGACGGCTTCATCTGGCGAAGAAAAAACAACCCCGACTTCCGGTTGTTTTGATTGTGGATCGCGGAATGTTGGAGTGCGGACTATGTGGAGTGCGCCAGGCGATCAACTATTTCGTCTTTCGCTTGCGTTTTCCTGCAACTTGGAATAGCTTTGACTTCATTTGGAACACTTGCGCTTCCCGCTCGGCCGGAAGTAATTTTTACGCGATGACGAACTGCGGAATCAAAATGAAAAAAATATTAATTAGCTCTATAACAATGATTTGGCTCGTCGTCATGGTGGGTCTTGCTCAGGCTGCGACCAGGACGGTCACTAAGACTGCAGACACGAACGATGGCGTGTGCAATGCCGATTGCAGTTTGCGCGAAGCGATTGCTGTCGCTGTATCGAATGACACGATCCAATTTAGTTCACTCTTTAATTCGCCTCAGACCATTGTTCTTTCCACGGGCAGAATTCTGGTGGACAAGAGCCTAACGATCAACGGGCCGGGGGCGGGCCTGCTTGCCATAAGCGGCGGCAATGCCGGCCGGGTGTTCAGCTTTTCCGAGGCGACGACATCCTCGCTTACCGGGGTTACGATCACGGGCGGCAATGCCTCGGGATCCGGGCTTGCTGGCCAAGGGGGCGGTATTCTCAACTTTTCGGCCACGCTCACTATTTCGAATGTCAGGATCGTCAATAACTTCGCCAGCAATCTCGGGGGCGGGATTTGTAACGACAATAATGGCACCTTGACGATCAATAATTCCACAATAGGAAATAACTCGTCGCCGACCGGTGGAGGAATAGACCACAGGGGATTTAGATTGACCATTAACAATTCCACCCTCAATAACAATACTGCGACGGCCGGTGAGGGAGGCGGTATCAATGCCCTCTTTCAGCTTGCTGTGACCAACTCAACGATTACGAGCAATCAGGCCGTCCCTAATGCAGTCTCAGGCGGCAGCGGCGGCGGCATATCAAATAGCGGGACCATGACGGTCGTTAACTCGACCATAAGTCATAACTCCGGCGGATATGGCGGCGGAGGCGGGATCAGCAACACCAGCTTCGCATCCGCATCTGTGCGCAACACTATCGTTGCGGCAAACTCGGTAACCTCAAGCAACCATCACGACGTCACAGGAGTTTTCCTATCGCAGGGAAATAACCTGATCGGCAACTCTACAGGCAGCTCTGGTTTTTCCAATGGCATATCGGGGGACAAAGTGGGAAGCGGAGCTTCACCACTCAATCCTTTGCTCGGGCCGCTGCAAAACAATGGCGGACCGACGGAAACGCGCGCTCTTATCCCTAACAGTCCGGCTATTAACGCCGGGAATAATTGTGTCGTGCAGCCTCCGGCCTCGGGGGGGTGTCTTGGGGCCAATCTTCTGACCGACCAGCGTGGACCGGGTTTTCCACGGCTGTTCAACAATATAGTCGACATTGGTGCGTACGAAGCTCCTCCGGCAAAACCGAAGTTTGATTACGATGGGGACGGCAGAAGTGACATTTCCGTTTTCCGCCCGTCAAATGGTGTTTGGTACCTTCAGCGAACATCGGCTGGTTTTCTCGGCTACGGTTTCGGCATATCTACAGATCGGATAGCACCTGCGGATTATGACGGCGATGGCAAGACCGATATCGCGGTTTATCGGCTCTCGACCGGGATCTGGTATATCGTCAACAGCTCAAATGGAACCTTCTCATCGTACGGCTTCGGCGTTTCGGAGGACTTGCCCACGCCCGCGGATTACGATGGTGACGGTAGGGCCGATGTGTGCGTATTCAGGCCATCGACCGGATCATGGTATCGAATCAATAGTTCGAATGGTGAAATTGTCTCCTATCAATTCGGTGCACTCGGTGACAGGCCGACGGTCGGGGATTTTGACGGGGACCGCAAATCGGACATTGGTGTCTTTAGACCGTCAAACGGAGTGTGGTATCAGGTCCTGAGTACGACCGGCGCGTTCTATGGCGAGCAGTTCGGGATCGCGACGGATAAAGTAATTCCCGCTGATTATGACGGAGACGGCAGAGCCGATATTGCGATCTATCGTCCGTCTCAGGGGCTCTGGTATGTGAAACAAAGCGCCACCAACACCTATACACCGTACCTATTCGGTTCAGCGCTAGACATACCGGCCCCCGATGATTTTGACGGCGACGGCAAAGCCGACATTGGCGTGTTCCGGCCATCGGACGGTACGTGGTATATCGCGAACAGCACTAACGGTTCATTCACCATCTTCCCGTTCGGGCAGAACGGCGACAGACCTACGCAAAGCGCGTTTAGTCAGTAGACAACTGATGTGAATGGTATCGCAGGTTTACGGCCACCTGAGCCTGTCACTTCTCCCGTCTCCCGTTTCCCGTCTCACCATCCCCTGCTCGCCCTCCCCCAACTAACCCAATACGTTCTCGACGGCTTTATCTGGCGTAAAAAGAACAACCCCGACTTTCGGCTCTTCTAGTGTGGACCGCGCCTTGGGCAGTACTGCGAGTCGCCGTTGCTGGCCTACCGCAACACTGGAACGCTTTCCGTGCCAAGTGGGACCCATTTGCTCCCCATGTTTACAACTTTGGGGGTTATCTATTAGCCTTAAGCATTCGAGGTGATTGGAATGACACAGATACATAAGGAATACGTAAAATCGTTCTTGTTGGAGCCCACAAAACTTACTAGGATCGTTGATCAAATACATGGGCGACTGGCGGACCAGAAGGGTGCAAAGGTCCAAGATCATTTTCATGTATTCCTATCAAACAACCGCCAGGAGGAACTGTCCTCCCTAGACCAGGTTTTGGCATTAGAAAACTCAAAGCGGTATAAAATTGAACGACTGCTCGTAACGTCGTCCTCCGTTATGGACGGCGCGGTCCATCATCAGGTTGAACTTGATTTTGCCGGCCCCAAGAGCAACACAGACAGGACTAAGGTGGTTGCGCTACGTGTACGTAGTGATGAAACTGGATGGGCTAGCAGAACCCTTTCTGAGGTAGAGGAGCAACTGGAGAGAACTTGGCAACCCGGCGTAGCCAAGATGCAGGGATTGTTGCTGGGAATCGCTATCATAGGCATTTTCTTGTTTGCGTCAAACTTCGTAGGCTTAAATTCCGAGATGCGATCTTTCGATCGTCACATGTGGTTAGCCGACGCGGACCTCGATCGGGTCGAAAAGATTGTTGCCGACGACCGCATCATGTCCGACGCAGAAATGAGAGAAATAGTCGGTATGCAACTTCGAAACCTATTGAAAGAAGACAGGCCAAAGCGCATGCCAACAAATGAACGAAATCGAAAGCTCTTCCTATTCGGAGTTCCACTTATCGTTGTTCTCGGTTGTATTGTAGTGCTTTTGTTCTCCTATCCGCCCTACATCTATTTATGGGGAGACGAGGTACAGCGGCATGACAGCCGTCTTAACCGGAGGAAAGCCGTTTGGGGAATACTAATAGGCGTGTTAGTTGTCGGGGTGGCTTCCAGATTTTTTGCGGAAGGCCTGTCTCAGTGGATACCCAAAGGTTAAGTTCGAAACATCCGTGGCCGGCTAGCAAAAGAGAGGCTGCGCGTTCGGGCGGCCTTTGTCAGTACTGATCTTAATGCCAATTAAATTACCCGACGAGGCAAGAGGAGGGCACGGCAAATGATGAATGATGAATATCGTGTGATGAAATAAGGCCGCCGATCGGCCGCCCCTGGATCTACTTCGTAAAAGCCTTTCTGGATCTTAGAGTACCCGACCCGGAAACAGTGTGGTCAGCTTACCCGGAACGCCGGGCATAGGCGGGCGCGGAATGCTCATTTGCGATGGCAGTGCCGGGGCGCCTGGTGCGAAGACCCCGTCGTCGTCACCCGTGCGGAACATGAACCCGGCGTCTTTTGAGGCTTCGGGGGTGACGGTGATGGTTTGCTGTTTGGTGTCGCGGACAATGGTTAGCGATACGTCGCCTTCTTTCTTTTCATTGATCGAACGGATCAGATCCATGTCGCTGTTGACGGGCTTGCCGTCGATCTCGACTATGATATCGCCGGCCTTAAGCCCTGCCTTTGCTGCGGGTGAGCCCTCGCGGACGCTATTTATCATGACGCCTCGTTCGGCCCCGAAGTGTTCGGCAAGCTGTTTGGTCAGCGCCGTGACGCCGATGCCGATCTGCCTGCCCTCACCGGCACGCCATGCAAAGCTGCGGCCCTCGGCGCCCGAACGCCTGAGGAAGAGCTGCCCGCGAATTACGCGAATAATGCGAATTAGGAAGAGATAATCCACAGATAAACACGGATAAGGTAAGGTCTTCGTTTCGTGTGTCTTTGTGTGTTTCGTGGTTTCATTATTAGGGCGAACCACTAAACAAGACGAAACGGCACGAAAAGAGAAGAAGAAATTGTCCTCGGATGAACACAGATGGACACAGATGAAGACCACAACTCTTATTCGTCCTATTCGCGTGATCCGCGTTAAATTCTTAGGTCACCAAAAAGCTGCCCGCGATAACGCGAATAACGCGAATTAGGAAGCAGAGATAGTCCACAGATGAACACGGATGGGCACAAATGACGAGAAATCGATCTTTGCTTATCCGAGTTTATCTGTGTTCATCTGTGGACGATCTCATCTGAGTTTCATGAGGCGTTCGGCGGCGGCTTCGAGGGTTTCGTCTTTTTTGCAGAAGCAGAAGCGGACCATCTTAGCACCGAGCGACGCGTCGTGGTAGAAGGAGGAACCGGGGACTACAGCGACGCCGATATCGCGGATGAGGTGGCGGGTGAACTCGATGTCGTCGGCAAAGCCAAAGGCAGAGATGTCGCACATTACGTAATAGGCCCCGTCGGGCATGTCGCACACAAAGCCCGCATTCTGCAGCACGGGAACGATAAAGTCGCGTTTGCGCTGATATTCGCTCTGGAGTTCGTCGTAATAGCTCGCGGGCAGGCTGAGGGCGTATGCCCCGGCGTGCTGCAGGGGATTGGCGGCACCTACCGTGAGAAAATCATGGACCTTTCGTATCGCTGATGTGATGTCGGGCGGGGCGATGCAGTAACCCACGCGCCAGCCGGTGACGGAATAGGTTTTTGAGAGCGAATTTACGATGACGGTGCGCTCGCGCATGCCATCGATAGTGGCCATACAGATATGCTCCGGAGCGGAGTCCGCGGCCTGCTGTTCTGCCGCGGCGGGCCCATAGATGATGTGCTCGTAGATCTCGTCGGTAAAACAGAGGGCGTCAAACTCATTACAGAGGCCCGCGATGAACTCCATCTCATCCCTCGTAAAGACCTTGCCCGTCGGGTTGTTGGGATTGCAGATTATGATAGCCTTGGTCTTTGGGCTAAAAGCGGCCCGCAGCTCGTCGCGATCGAATACAAATCCATTATCTGTCCTGTAAAGCGGGACGTGTCGCGGAGTAGCGTCCGACAGGATGACGTCCGGCGCATAGTTCTCGTAAAAAGGCTCAAAGACCACTACCTCTTCGCCGGGGTCGACCGTCGCCATCATCGCCGCTATCATTCCCTCGGTCGAACCGCACGTGACCGTGATCTCGGTTTCTGGGTCGATCTCCAGCCCTAAGAACCATTTTGTCTTGGCGGCGATAGCGTCGCGAAAGCCCTTTACACCCCACGTGATGGCGTACTGGTTATGGTCGGCGGCTATCGCCTCCATCGCCTTTTGCTTGATGTCCTCGGGTGCGGCAAAGTCGGGAAAGCCCTGTCCGAGATTGACCGCGCCGTACTTCACCGCTTCGCGGGTCATCTCGCGAATGACCGATTCGGTAAAGCTCGCCGCCTTGGCTGATATCCGATTTTTCGAGATCTTTGGTTCAAACATTTTTACCTTCTGTGTGCAAATGAAAATTACATCGACTGGCACTATTGTGTCAAAGGTTGTGTCCGATACGATAAAGTACTTCCGCTCTGCGAATCAGAGGTGAAAAGCCCGTAAACATTCGGCTCCGATCGGCATTTTGTAGGTGGGTTGTGCGACGGCGGTGTTTTTTTTGGCGAAAGGTCTCAGATTCTTCGCGATCGGGGTGATGCCGATCGGTAGGTTTGTCATATTCGTCGGTAAGGTTCTCAGATCGTTCGCGAAGAAGGCGGGCTCTATCGCGAAGGCGCTGTGCTCCTTCGCGAAAACCCACGCCCAGTAACGAAGGATCTCAGGCCCTTCGCGAAGGATCTGGATCTCATCGCGAAGGAGCTATACTTTTTCGCGAATGAGCACTTCCCGGTCGCGAAGAAAATGAACCAAAATTTTGAGGAAAATACCGGAATGAAGGGAGTCCACAGATAACACAGATGAACACGGATGAGGAATGATCTGAGTCGCATTCTCTTATCTGTTTCATCATGTTCATCCGTGGACAATTCGCACCGAATGGATCTCTTCGTTTCGTGTGTTTCGCGTGTTTCGTGGCTTCAGTCCTAGGCCGAACCACCAAGCAGCACGAAACAGCACAAAAGGACAAGAAATAATCCACAGATAAACAGAGATGAACACCGATCACGAATGATCTGATTCGTATTTTCTTATCTGTTTCATCCGTGTCCATCTGTCGACACTCCTCATAATTTGTTGTTTCGCGTCTTTATGTGCGTTAAACTCTAAAAGCGTATATACATATAAGGATTTATCGTTATGAAACTTAAGTTTTTGTTTTCAGCACTCATTACGTTTGTTTTGGCCGGTATGGCTGCGGCGCAGGGGTTGCCGGCTGATGCTGGTGTTTCAAAAGGTTATATGATCGGGCCGGGCGACCAGATCACGGGCAAGGTGCTCGGCGAGGACCAGTTCGATTTTGTCGCGACCGTCGATGAGGACGGCAAGATCGAGGTGCCGTTCTTTGACAAGCCGGTGCCCGCCATCTGCCGCAGCGAACGCGAGCTAAGGTCCGACGTGACCACACTGCTTGCCAAATATCTCCGCACTCCGCAGCTCAGCCTGCGCGTGACCGACCGAAAGAGCCGGCCGCCGGCTACCATCTACGGCGAGGTGAATAAGGCGATGGAGATCACGCTTATGCGTAAGGCGTCGCTGGTTGAGGTTCTGGCCATCGCGGGCGGCATTAAGGAAGAGGCCGGCGGATCGGTACAGATATTTCGCACACAGGCGCCGCTTTGTTCGGACGCCACAGACGAGAGTAATTGGAAAGCCGATTCGACCGATTCGACTGATGTTCCGTCCAGGACCTACAGCCTCGCCGCGGTACAGTTGGGCAAGGAAGAAGCCAATCCGACCATCTATCCGGGTGATGTGATCATGGTGCATAAAGCCGCGCCCGTCTATATTACGGGTGAAGTCATGGCGCCGCAGGGCATTTATCTGAAAGAAGGCGGTATGTCGCTGACCGAAGCCATCGCTAAGGTCAGCGGCGTTCGGCCGGAGGCAAAGACAAAGGACGTAAAGGTCTATCGGTTAAAGCCAAACGCAAGCCCCGATTCGAAGGACCGCGAGATTATTTCCGCAAACTACGACCTGATCAAGAAGGGCCAGCAAAAGGATATAATGCTCGAACCCTATGACATCATCGAGGTCAACAAGGCAAAGGACAGCATTGCATCGGCCATATTTAAGTTTGCTATCGGGGCCGGAAAGGGATTGGTAATGGCCAGTTCGAACAGTATCGGCTATCGTGTGCTTTATTAGAAACTGCTTTACAAACGGTCATTGGCAGCATCGCGATAGATGCGATCGATAACCTCGCGGTAATTTTCATCAACTACACGACGCTTTACTTTTAGCGTCGGCGTCAACTCGCCCTTCTCGACGGTCAACTCCTGTTCGAGAAGGGCGAATTTTTTTACTTTTTCAAATTGTGCAAGCCCCGGCGTCATCGCTTCGATCTGGCGTTGAAAGAGGTCGATGATGCGCGGATGGGTGCAAAATGCGGCGGTACCGTTTATCTCGAGTTCCTTGAGCTTGGCATAACTCTCGAGCATTTCGAAATTAGGGACGATCAGCGCCGCCGGAAACTTTCGTTCGCTGCCGACGAGCACCGCCTGATTGACGAAACGGGACGAACGCAGCATCTGTTCTATCGGCGACGGAGCTATGTACTTGCCGCCGGATGTTTTGAACAGCTCTTTTTTGCGGTCAGTTATGCACAGATACCCGTCGTCGTCGATGTCGCCGATGTCTCCGGTGCGGAACCATCCGTCGTCGGTAAACGCCTCTTTGGTGGCCTCCTCTTTGTGATAGTAGCCCTTCATCACGCCGGGCCCTGACACCTCGATCTCGCCGTCCGCCGCCAGGCGGACCCGTACGTTGGGGATGGGACGGCCGACAGTTCCTACGCGAGTGGCTCCGGGTACGTTTGACGAAACGACCGGCGATGTTTCGGTCAGGCCGTAGCCCTGCATGATCGCTATGCCGGCCCCGGTAAAGATCAGATAGATCTCATCCGGCAACGCGGCTCCGCCCGTAATGCAGAACCGCAGCCGGCCGCCGAAAAAGTCGCGCAGCTTTGAGAAAACGATCTTGTCGGCGATCGCATGCTTTGCCGTCAGAGCCATCGTGATCGGCTGTCCCTTTTCGGTGAGGGACGCGTACTCCTTGGCGACCTCGATGGCCCAGTCAAATATGATCTCGTTGACCCGGCCTGCTTGTGCGGCCTTGAGACGTGCGCGTTCAAAGACCTTTTCGAATATACGCGGAACTCCGATAAAGATCGTCGGGCGCACCTCGCGGAGGTTGTCGGGCACCTTTTCGATCGACTCGGCAAAATGAACACGCATGCCCGACCTGATGTACACGTACATTCCCGTGCGTTCAAAAACGTGAGACAGCGGCAGAACGGACAGCGATATATCATCGGGGTCGAATGAATAATTGGCGCTGGCGTCGATCGTGTTCGAGATCAGATTGGCGTGCGTGAGCATCACGCCCTTCGGCTCACCCGTCGTTCCGCTGGTATAGATCAGGGTGGCTATGTCCCGGTGGCTTAGAGCGGAACGCAGCTCGGCCAGTAGGAGCGGGTGTTCGGCACCGAGCTCGGCACCGGCCGCCGTCAGCTCGCCAAAGGACATCACATTATCGTCGTCGACGCCGTCCTTATCAAAAAGGATGAACTTCTCGATCGAACAGCATTCCTCGATGGCGGGCAGTATCCTGAGATATGTGTCGCGGTCCTGCAGAAAAATGACGCGGGCCTCGGCATCATTGACGATGTACCTGACAGCGTCAGGTGCAAGCGTGGTATAGATCGGCACGTCGATAACGCCGGCAAACTGACAGCCAGCATCGGTCAGCGTCCACTCGGGCGAGTTGGCTGCGAGTATAGCCGCCCGGTCGCCCTTTCTCAGGCCGAGCGAGTATAGGCCGAGGGCCAGATCGCCGGCTCGCGAGATCATCTCGGCCGACGAGATGCTCTTCCATTCGCCGCCAGCCTTATAATTCAGGGCGTTTGGCAGGTCGTATTCGTCAGCGGCATTGAGAAACAGATCGGCCAGGGTGCCCGTCCGTTCGTCGCCTCGGGTCCCGCCCATCGCAAAAAGCGGCGAGGCATCGACGACAGAGTTTTGCAGCGAACCCGTCATTTGGCCCTTATACCTCCTAAAAAGATCTTCATTACTTCGGCAGCCAGCGGTTCGAGCGGATACGGCTTTTTCGAAAGCACCCAATTGGTGACCATCTCGTCGAGCGAGCCATACAATATCTTTGACGCGACGACAGCCTTGATGTCTTTGCGAAAATCGCCCGCGCGCTGTCCGTCGGCGATCGTCAACCGGATAATATCGAGGTACTCGGCAAAGCCCGCGGCCGAGAATTCACGCATAAACTTGATCGACCCGCGCAGCTCGACCTGAAAGACGATCGCCAGGTCGCGGTCGGCACCGAGCTTTTCCAAATGCAGTTCGGCAATGCGTGTAAGCCGTGCCACAGGGGTCGCAATGCTTGCCAGCTCACTCTTACCCTCGGCGATAAACTCCGACATCGCCCGGTCAAATATCGAGTGAAGTATCTCGTCCTTGCTTTTGAAATATAGATAGACAGTACCGTCGGCGATGCCGGCTTCGCCGGCTATGTCGGAAACTTTGGCATTGAAGTAGCCGCTATGGGCAAAAACCTTAATAGCGGCGCGTAGGATGGCTTCTCGTTTACCGGTCGAGGCGGCCGCGGCCGCCGAACCGTTCCGGGCTGGTTTCGGCATAATGTAGGTTAATGAATGAATCATCATTCAGTGTGTGCATAAAGGCTATAACAAAACGCAGAAAGAAATCAAGGTTATTTGGTTCTAACAGGGCGCGGGAAACGGCAGCACCGCCGGTAACCCGGCGGCAACGCCTATCTTTGCGAACGCATAGGCCCAAAAAGTAGAAAACCCGCTCAAGGAGCGCCGCCAAGGACTTGGGTTATGCCCCGCCTATAATTTCGTTTAAGCCCTCTATGATCGTGTCAAGTTCGTCGTCCGACGCTTTGCCGATCTTCTTGCCAAGGCGTTGTGTCGACAGCGTCCGAATTTGGCTGATCTTCACCCACGACTTTTTCGGCAAACTTGAGTCTGAAAGTTCAAACGTCAACGGAAAACTTGCGCTTGGTTGCTGACTGGTCAGAACGACTGCGATAACAGTTCCCGAACGGTCATTGAATATGTCTTCGCTCAAAACTAGCACGGGACGCGAACCCGACTGTTCGTGCCCTTGTGTCGGATTGAGATTGGCCCAAACGATGTCGCCTCTTAGTATTCGGGCCATTCTTCTGCCTCGCTCGCTAAGCCTAGATCAGCCAAAGATCGCTCTTCGGATATGTTGAGTTTGGCACACTCACGCGCCAGAAGATTATTGTCAAGACGGGAAACTTTTTCTTCAACGGCTGACTGGACGGCTTGGCTGCGATTCGAAAAAACACGCTCTTTTACCAGACGGTCAACTTTCTTCAGAAGATTTGATTCGATCGAAATTGTAACTTTTGCAACACTCATAGGCATAGTAATACTATTGGTCATACCAAAAGTCAATCTCGATTATTGAGAGAAAGGGTATCGGTGGAGGTGACGTAGGAGGTTGATTGGCGATGGCGGAGAGGACAGGACTCGAACCTGCAAGCGCTTACGCGCGGTAGTTTTCAAGA
>JBBQGO010000035.1:0-11743 GCA_038323125.1 Pyrinomonadales bacterium | reverse complement strand
ACTTCGATACCATTTGTCGTATTTAATCGGTCGGTCAGATTGCCGTCCAGATTGATGTCGATCGTACTGTTAACGGTGAACGGCTGGCCGCTGTGAAACTTGCCGATACCGGCGATCTGCAGCCCCTTTGTGATATGCCGTCGCCATCCGTCGCCAGACGTTGGCACACTATAGACGATGTTATAGGCCCATCGATGACGAACATCGAAATTTGCCGGGGCACGTTCTCCCGCAAAGGTAAAGCTGTTTTGCGGCAGAGCATAGGCACCGGCGAGATCAAATACGTCCGAAACATCGTCCGTTACTTTTGAAAAAGTGTACGAAAACTGGAGATCGAAATCCCGCAGGAATCGCCCTCGTAACTGTGCCTGCAACCCGTTATATGTGGACCGGGCAGTAGTTTCGAATTGATTTACGCCGCCGACATTATTGACGGGGCGGTTGGGCAGGAACGTAATGCCGCGGTTTTGCGGCAACGACAGGGTGCCGAACGGTGTAGGTATCGGCGATGTGGTCAATCCTGTTGGAGATGTCGTAAGGCTCGACCCAAGATTGGGCGTCGTAAACCGGAGCAGGTTGCGGCCGGCAGTTCCCACATAGCCGACCGAAAGCGTGAACTTGGCATTTAACTGCTGTTCGAATGTGAACGAATAATGATGCGCCATCGGCATTTCAAGACGCTGGGTGGGCAAGGTGGCATTGATCCAGTTCGGATAAATGAGTCCGAGCGACTCAACAAAATTGGCGAGCCCAACTTCAGGGTTAAACTGATTTATCGTTCCAGGCAATTGGACCGGAATGAGTCCGTTAGCCGAGGGAAAACCCAGCACGCCAGGATTGGTCAGATTCAGAAGTCCGGTACCGAAGACATTTAACCCGCCGAGATTAACGGTCAAGAAAGTTGGGAAGACGTTTCGCGATTGATTTACGACGGCTCCGAGGACCTGATCGTAAAAAAGGCCATAGCCGGCCCGAAATACGCTCACACGCCGGCCGCTGAAAATTGTTGGTGAAAATGCAACTCCGATGCGCGGAGCAAAGTTGTTCCGGTCGGGTTCATATAGACGTGTCCTGTCGCCGATGAAGCTGCTCAGCCCCGGAACAAGTGCGAGACGCGGGTCCGTGAATGTCTGCTCGATCAGATCGTCCACTTCGCGGACCGGAGTGTTGTATTCGTACCTCAGGCCGAACGAGACTGACAGGTTCGGCCGGGCACGCCATGTGTCCTGGCCATAAAAGTTTAATTGATAGTACCGAAGGTTCACCTTCGAATCCGGCCTGTCTATGTTAAAGGTCAACAAGAAATCGCTCGCTGCGCCGAGGGCGGCAAGGTCCACAGCCTGAATGATCGGGTTTGGGTCAGCCGCGGACGGAAAACAAAAATTCCCGATACCTCCGTTGGCACAGGTGCCGCTGCCGCGCGCCGATAAGCGGGGGGCACCATTAAATGAGACCAGCGGCCGGGCGAGACGCGGAAGGTCGCTTCGCAGGTCGGTTCGGCGTATGTCGAAACCGAATACCAGGCTGTGTTCGGAGACGCGGTAGGTCAGTTCGTCGGCAAATTGATAGGTCCTGTTTCTACGGTCCTGCGGAAAATTGTAGACGTCTGTCCCCAGCGAACTGAAACCGGCGATGTTTACCTGCCCAACCGGCCCCAATAGATCTTCGGCGATAGTGCGTCCCGGTGAGAAGGGGTCAAAGCTGCTGAAACGCACCGGCCCCGTATTCGGTACGCCGGCGGTTGTCGGCTGAGTGATGTTAACTCTCAGCGGGGCATTGAGTAGGAACGGTATGTCCGGAAATGCAGCGCTTGGGATCAAAAACTGACGGTCTCTCACTTCACCAAAGGACAGCCGGGTATCGCCGATCGAAAAACGCACCTGGTTGAACAATCGCTTGCTGCTCCCGCTATCTTTATTCAATTGGCTGTTTAGAAAGATCGAAATGTTATCAGTGCCGATCTCGGACAGAACGCTCGAGAATATCGCATCGTTGACAGCAGGGATGACCCTTTCGTCATCGGTGTGGTTATAACGGGCAGTAAACGAGTGCTGCCGCCCTGCAAATCCAAAGTTATTGTCCAGCCTGCCTGAGAGTATTAATCCACGCCCGCTTGCCGGCAGTGTTTGCGTAAACGTATTGGCTCCGAACACGCCGGCAGGATTGTTAGGAAAGGGAAACAGGCTAAAGAGAGCGGCGCTGCTCTGGGTATTCGGGAGCGCAGCTATCGCCGCATTTGTATAGGGATTGGTGAAGGTCCCGGTAGCCCCGGTCCCAAACGCCCCACGCTGTTCGATGGTCGGGACGGCAAAGTTCTTTTCTTGTACCGCGTTGATCTTTTGATATTCACCGGAAAGAAAGTAAAAGAGGCGGTTTTCAATTATTGCTCCGCCCAAAGTCCCGCCTGCTTGTCCAAAGGTGAATGAGTCTTCGCCACCACTTAGATTGCGGACGTTAAGCGGTTGGCCGTCCAATAGCACCTGTTGCCCTGATGCACTCTGTAGCGGACTAGTTTCATTACCGTTCGCCGTGTCAAAAAAGTTTCGGGCGTTTAATCGATCGGAGTTAAAAGCGCCATACACCGAGCCGTTGAAGCGGTTGCCGCCGGCACGCGAAACCGCATTGACCTGAGCTCCGATATTGCGGCCATATTGAGCAGGGGCAAGAAGCGTGATGATCTGAAATTCCTGGATAGATTCGACAGGTTGCGGTACAAGGGCGACAAATCCCTGACGGCGAACGCCGATGTCTTCGTCATTGTTGTCCGAGCCATCAACCGTAAAATTGTTGGCACGCGATCGGATGCCGTTTACGGCAAACTGTCCGGCCGAACCGACGCCCGGCCCGACTCCGGGTCCGGCCACGTCACCTATGGTCTGGGGCGGTGGAGCCACACCGGGTGTCAGGAGGGCGAGCTCGTCATAACTTCTGGTGACCGTGTTAGATCCGATCGGGACAGCCACGATGGCCGCTTGTTTGATCGATCCGTCGCTCCGAGCATCGGCCACATTTATCTCGACACGGATGTTATCGGGCCCCTCGAGTACGGCTGCGGCAGGAGCCGCGACGGTCGGATCCTCGGGTTCGAGCGAAACGGGAACAGGAACAATGTCGCCGGTCAATGAGACCTTGATCTCGCGGCGAAGCAGCTTTGGTTTATATCCCGGAAGGTTGACGCTAATATCGTAAAAACCCGGTGCCAACAAGCCCTGATAAAAGACGCCTTGCGAGTCCGTAATAAGGTTATATACCGTGCCAGCCTGTACGCTTGTGATGCGCACGACGACACCGGCCAACGGTTCGCCCGTCCTATCATTGCTGATATCTCCCTGGAAAGCGCCGGTAACGGTATTTTGAGCGTTAACGCCAACGATCGACAAAAATAGAATGGCTGCGACGGCCAGACCGATCGATGCAATACGCTTACCATCGCAGATGATCGTTCCGCCGGTTCCGACATGGTTACGCAAGCGCACTGATCGAATCGACCTGCAAAAAACATCGTTCATAAACACTATTCTCCTAATACAGACTAAAGCGGGCAGGCTCGTGGGAACCTCGTTGTTGTTGAATTCGAGATAGCGTACAACAGAACAGCGATCGGAAGCAAGCGAATTGTAGGACTGAACTAAAAAAAAGAGAGAAGATTTATCTAACGGCGCGGAAACAATGGGGATTCTAACGTTTTATCGGACAAGATGTGTACGAAATCGCCTATAGGGGATCTAACGATGAATACTTCGAAATAGTTGCTGGTCGGCAGATGGTCTGTGTGGAAAACATCTCAAATGCATCGATCGAATATTTAGAAGTCTTATCGATGCTCAAGCTCAAAGCGATGGATCACAACGTCGCCGCTTCCTTTAACAAGTGTTCGCTGATTTGCTGTATCCTTGATGGCATCGCGACTCTCGGACCGGAACGTTTCAATAAAACCCTCGAGACCAGTGCGAGCCGCGGCATCTTTAACGGCGCCGCGAGATTCAAATGCGGACCGAACGGCGGCATCCAGATCGTCGCGTTTTGTCTCTGTCCAGATCATCCACATTATTTCCGTTCCGCGACCGCCCGTAAATTGGTTGGCCGCAGTCTCTATCGGCTCGCCCGCCGACACCGCGGCAGTTCTGTCGTTAACGTTTGCGGTCGGGAATAGTAATGAATACTGGATCTTGCCGTCAGCGTTCTTGCCCTCATTAAACAGGTAAATATAGCCGTCGGCATCGGACTGAAAAACCATCGTGAACTTGTATCCGGACTCGAATATTTCCTGTCCTGACGATCGAAACGGAGCCTCGAATGGCTTGCCGTCACGCATCTTCTGAACGGTCAGGTGATAGGAGACCTCTCTCTCGTCGGCAGCCGGGACGGGCTTGGTGTTCGCCGTGTTTAAATTGCCCGCAGGCGGATCTGCGGCGGAGCTGTTATTAATGATCGACCATGCGAACAGGATCGTCGGGATCGCGACAGCCGCGAAAACGAACACAGCCGCGGCTCCCCATTTTAGCCACGCCGGCATACCCCCCGAGGGTTGCGGCTCTGCGGGCGGTACCGCGGGCTTGATCCGCTGTACCGTCTCAAACTCCTGCCCGTCGATCGCCTTCATTGGCAGTGTAGGATTTCGGGCAAACTCAGTTCTTACTGAAGCGAAAAACCGGTCGGTCGAGTCGGAATTTTCGACCCGCAGTTCATGGGCGAGATACCGCCCAAATGCCCTCGCGTTCTGAGGTCGTTTTGCCGGGTCGAATTCGAGAGCAGTCATCAGGATCGACTCGGCCTTCCGTGGTATCTCGGGCCGCAACTCGCTAGGCAGGGTTTTAACCCCCTCGCGTTCGAGCTGATACATCTGGGCGATCGCTTTCGGTTTAAAGGGGAGTTCGCCGGTAAGCATCTCGTAAGCAACGATCCCAGTCGCAAATATATCGGCAGCCGGCGAGATATCGAGGTCGCCGATCAATTGTTCAGGGGCGATGTAAAGAACCGATCCTATAGCTCGCGATATCTCAGTGGCCGGGGCAAGTTTCGATTCGCCGACGCGTGCTATTCCAAAATCGATTATCCTGACTCGATACTGGCCTTCGTCGAGCGGCGTAAGCATTATATTTTCGGGCTTAATGTCACGGTGCAAAATGTTTTCAGAATGGGCCGCCGAGAGCGCATCGGTTATGCATTCGATGATGTGCGCAGCCGTATCGATCGGCAGCCGGCCCGCCATTTGGATCGCCTTGCGAAGCGAATGGCCCTGGATAAAATCCATCACCATGAACGGGTTGCCGTCCTCCAGAGTTCCAGAGTCGACGATCCGGACGATACCAGGATGGTCAAGGCGGATCAGAGCTTCTTTTTCATGCTGAAACTTTCGGACGATGTCAGGATGTTTAAGGGCAGCCTCATTGAGGATCTTTACGACAACCTCTTTACCCATCAGCTTGGTGTCCTGTGCTAGATAGACTACACCGATGCCTCCGGAATCGGCTCCGCCATCCGTAAGGTTCTTTTCGATCAGAAACCGTCCCTCGAGGCTCTGGCCGACTAGTGAGTCAGGTTTGTCGAAATTAACTTGAGCCCGTTCGGGACCAGAGGGGTCGGGATTGTCGGAGATAGGCCGGGTCGGTGAGCCAGGATCGTTGTCCATAAAACACTATGCTAAGAAGCCGATAAGATAAAACGGAGCGAAAGAGATACGTCGAATTGTAAATAAGAATTGAGTGATTGTAAAGATTTGGGGCCGAGGCCAATTCGCGGCGGCTAGTGGTATAGGTATCAGAGGTTGACTCGATATCGATCACTCATTAAACTCTATCTTTTAGACGTGGTGAGTTATTGCAACTTGCGGCCACGTAAAATAAGCCGCTAAACAGCAAGAGTAAACCAAAGACTTTTCAGGAACTCTGTGCTTGTTCGGCACAGAGTTTTTTGTTGGTTCATCGATCGTAGATGCGTCATAAGGAAAAGAGCGAGGCCCGTAGTGCCAGTACAGCACTTGCCAAACAACGAACATTAATACATGTCATCATTTCTCGACCTATTAAAAGATAAGATCGTCGTCTTTGACGGTGCGATGGGAACGTTTTTGCAGTCGCTCAATCTGTCGATAGAGGATTGGGGTGGGCCAAACTTTGAGAACTGCTCCGAGAACCTTCTTTATACACGTCCGGACGCGATCAGGACGGTTCATAGCAGCTTTCTCGAGGTAGGCTGCGACGTTATCGAAACCAACAGTTTTGGCGGCAGCGAGGTGGTTCTGACCGAGTTTGGGATCGCGGATAAGACTTATGATGTAAATAAGCGGGCGGCGGCGTTGGCCAGGGAAGTCGCACGCGACTTTTCGACCCCCAACCAGCCTCGCTTTGTGGCGGGCTCTATTGGACCCGGAACCAAACTTCCTACGCTAGGCCATATAACGTATCCGGATCTCGTTGACGCCTATCGCGAACAGGTGCGCGGCCTATGTGATGGCGGCAGCGACGTTCTGGTCGTCGAGACGTGTCAGGACCTGTTGCAGACGAAGGCTGCTCTGGCTGCTATATTCGAACACTTTAAAGCTGAAAAGATAAAGTTACCCGTTATCGCTCAGGTGACAATTGAGATATTTGGCACTATGCTCAACGGCACCGAGATAGGTGCCGCACTGACTGCCCTCGAACCCTATCCGATAGATGTTATCGGCATGAACTGCGGCACCGGGCCAAAGCACATGACCGACAGTTTTCGCTATCTGTGCGAAAATTCGCCGCTGCCGGTCAGCGTCCTGCCAAATGCCGGACTGCCTGAGGTAAAGGACGGCAAACAGCACTATGACGAAACGCCCGAGAGCTTCGCCGACCAGGTGGAGCATTTTGCCAAGGATTTCGGAGCGAATATCGTTGGAGGGTGCTGCGGTACCACGCCCGAGCATCTGCGGCAGGTGATCGAACGGGTTGGCGGCATGTCGCCGAAACAACGCGACGCCCGGCTCGTACCGTCGGCGTCATCCATCTATTTTCAACAGCCTTACACCCAGGACGCGTCGTTCCTGATCGTCGGTGAGCGCGTAAACGCCTCGGGGTCAAAGAAGATGCGTGACATGCTCGAGGCCGAGGACTGGGACGGCCTCGTCAATCTCGCTAAGTCGCAGGAAAGGGAGGGTGCCCATATCCTCGACGTCAACGTTGATTTTGTAGGACGAGACGGCGTTGCCGATATGCATACGCTGGCGGCCCGGCTCGCGACGAGCGTTAAGATCCCGCTGATGTTCGATTCGACTGAGTGGGAAAAAATGGAGGCAGGGCTGGAGCACGCCGGCGGCAAATCTCTTCTCAACTCGACAAACTATGAGGACGGCGAACCGCGTTTCCTGAAGGTTCTCGATATCGCAAAACGGTTCGGTGCCGGTGTTGTCATCGGCCTGATCGATGAAACCGGCATGGCCCGCACCGCCGAGGATAAACTGAGGATCGCCCATCGAGCTTACAAACAGGCGACCGAAAACGGCATACCCGGCCATGACATTTTTTTCGACCCGCTCGCCCTGCCGATATCAACCGGGATCGAAGAGGATCGCAAGAACGCGGATGAGACGGTCACAGCGATCAGACAGATCCGCGCCGAATTGCCCGAGGCCAACATCATCCTCGGTATCTCGAACGTTTCATTTGGCCTCAACCCCGCGGCCCGCGTCGTGCTCAACTCCGTGTTTCTTCACGATTGCGTCGAGGCGGGTATGAACTCCGCGATCGTAAATGCCTCGAAGATACTGCCGCTGATGAGGTTTAACGAACACGAGATCGATGTCGCCCGCGACCTGATCTATGACCGCAGAAATTTTGAAGGCGATGTGTGTACATACGATCCGCTGGGCGAGTTTACAACAATGTTCATGGGTAAGACTGCCCAGTCGATCAAACCTGACATCTCCAATCTGCCTATCGAGGAAAAGCTCAAACACCATATCATCGACGGCGAAAAGATCGGCCTGGAAGACTCGCTAAAAGAGGGCCTCGAAAAATACGCACCGCTCGAGATCATAAACGACATATTGCTGGACGGTATGAAAACTGTGGGCGAACTGTTCGGTTCGGGCCAGATGCAGCTTCCGTTTGTGCTGCAATCGGCTGAGGCGATGAAGGCTGCCGTCAGGTTCCTCGAGCCGCTTATGGACAAGGTCGAGGGCTCGAACAAAGGCGTTCTCGTCCTCGCCACGGTCAAGGGCGATGTTCACGACATCGGCAAAAACCTGGTAGATATCATCCTGACCAACAACGGATACAAGGTCATAAATCTCGGCATAAAACAGCCGATCGACGATATACTTCGCGCGTGGGAAGAGTCGGGCGCCGACGCTATCGGTATGAGCGGGCTGCTGGTCAAATCTACTCTCATAATGCGTGACAATCTGGAACTGATGAACGAACGCGGGATAACAGTGCCTGTGATCTTAGGAGGAGCGGCCCTCAATCGTAAGTATGTCGACAAGGACCTCGTGCCGCTTTATGAGGGCGAGCTGTTTTATGCGCGCGATGCGTTTGACGGGCTGCACGCGATGGATAAGCTGACATCGGGTGAAACGTCCCAAGTCAAAAGTCCCAAGGCCCAGGGGGCGGTTGCGGAGTCAGTACCGCGAGCCGTAGTGACCGGGTCAGATGTCGAATCTCTGGACCGCCAAACCGTTACAGATGCCGAGGACCTGGTTGGCGAGGACGCAAAGCTCGGAACGGTTGCGGCACGGGTGTCGACCCGGTCGGCTGGCGATACGACTCACACGACGCGGTCTGCCGTCGCGGCCGATATTCCGCGTCCCACGGCACCGTTCTTTGGATCGAAGGTCGTCGAGATCAGGGACCTCACCAAGGTATTTGATTTCGTCAATGAAACCGCTCTGTTCAAGGGGCAATGGCAGTATAAACAGGGCCGCAAGACAAAAGAAGAATACGCAGAATTATTAAGAGATACGGTGCTGACAAAGTTCGCTGAGATCAAGGCACAGGCCATTCGAGAAAAACTGCTCGAGGCAAAACTCGTTTACGGCTATTTTCCGTGTCAATCGGCTGGAAACGACCTGGTCATCTATCAGGACGATGAGAGCACCGAGAGGCTGAGATTTACGTTTCCTCGACAGCCCGTTGAACAGCTTGGCAGTAAAAACTTATGCCTCGCTGATTATTTTGCTTCGGTCGATTCGGGCAGGATGGACGTCGTGGCATTTGACCTGGTCACAATGGGCCGCAAGGCGAGCGAGCACTCGGCAAGGCTGTTTAAGTCGGACAATTACACCGACTATCTGTTGTTTCACGGCCTCTCGGTCGAGTCGGCCGAGGCCCTGGCCGAGATGTGGCATAAACGTATCAGGGAGGAACTAGGCATAGCCGGGGCAGACGCCCCCGAACTAGCTAAGTTATTCCATCAGGGCTACCAAGGATCACGGTACAGCTTCGGTTACCCGGCCTGCCCGAATATTGAGGATCAGACCAAGATCTTTAAGCTGCTGCAGCCCGAGCTCATCGATGTCGAGTTGACCGACGAATTTATGCTGGATCCTGAACAATCGACGTCGGCAATAATAGTCCATCACCCCGAGGCCAAATACTTCGCCATAGGTTGATCGATCCTCATCAATAAGCCCGATTCCATTACTCCCGGATCGCTGCTCGCGTCGGAGTCGATCCATGCTCTAAGCGCGAGTCTTGCTTTTGCCCACGATTTCGGGTCTATTATTCCGGATCGGGGCCACGCCGATCGCGATAAAGCACAATTCCTTCCGGACACGCCGCGGAATCCTTCGTTACAATGTTCGCTTTCTCGGGTAAAGAACCTTGAGGGCCACGAGGGAACTGAGAGCTATCGCGAAATACTCGTGCCCCTTCGCGAAGAAGTTGATGTCTTTCGCGAAAGTGGTTATGTCCATCGGTAGGTTTTTCATATTTGTCGCCAACTATTTGAGATCCATCGTTAAGGTATTGATATCGTTTGCGTGGAAGTTGATATCTTTCGCGAAGGTCGCCGCATCCTTCGTTAGAGGGCGGTTTTTTTGACGATGGATCTAAGATCTGTCGCGAAGAAGTTCATCTGTTTCGCGAAGGAGGCGATGGTTTTCGCGAAGAAAATGACCTTAAGTTTTCGCGAAAAAGGCACGAACGAGTGTTTAGCTCATTCGTGCCTTTGAGGTTTATGCCCGTAACGTGATCGATCACGTTACGGGGCTGTGTTTTGTGTTACGGCTGGGCTACAAAGTCCATATCCACCGCATTATCGACCAGGCTGATAACTCTGCTCGGTGCCTGGAAAGTAAACCGACGCGAGTTGACCGTCAGGACATACGTTTCGCCGATCTCAAGTCCGTCGAAGTTGTAGTATCCGAACGAACTGGTCGTGACACGGAGCGGTGTTTCGAGCGAGTTGCCCGTCAGCACCATCTCTGCGTTTCGTATTCCAAGGCCGTCCGCTGTCGTGACGCGTCCCGTGATCGAAGCCTGTGCTGCGGTCGGGCCGACAAACTCGAGTCCCCATCCGCCGTCGATGCATCCGGTCACTGCTGCCAGTGCTCCGGCGTCATCTCGGACATACAGGCTCCACACGCCATTGGAATCAGTCAGGCCGAACGTTCCGAACATTGTCGTTGCGATAGGCCCGCCCGGCGTGCTGCCGGGTTCCGTATACGGCCCTGCGGGTGCCGGTGCCGGGAAGTCCGTAACTGGCGTTTCCCACGTCGTCGGCTCGAAGGTTCCTGTGACCAGCGGCCCGTTGTCGGGCAATACCACCGGCAGGAAGTCCTGGAACGTTAATGTTACAGGTGTCGACTCATCGATCGGGATCGGGCCGCCTGCATCACCCATTACAACAAAGGTCTGTCCGCCCGGTCCGACCAGAAGCACGTCCACGTTGTCCGGGAACTGATGCCAGAAGTCATACAGCGTGACACGAAGTCCGCCGATCGACGTAGGTCCGCCCGCAACCGTTATATTTGACGGATACGGAGCGGCCGGTCCGCCAAGATCGGTACAGATCGGTGTCGGATTGCGGAATGCACTTGCTGTGTCGTTGATGCTCAGAACGGCTGTGTTCTGAGGACCGGCGTCACCGCCGAGGATAGCGAGGTTGACCGTTTCGGTCGTCTCGATAATCCCGTCTCCGCAGATAACAACGCTGACCGGCATCATCGTGACACCAGAAGCAAATATTACGGGCTGTGACACCGAGATGTAATCCACACCCGGTGTACAGGCTCCGCCGCCCATGGCAGTTCCATCGGACGTCTGGAAGATCACCGTCGACACGACCGTTGTATCACCCGTTCGGATCAGGTTCGTCGTAAACGTCTGTGACTCGTCCTCTGTATAGGTCGGGGCCGAGAAGTTTACGATCGCTCCTGTAGGCGGAGGTGTCGCCGTTGGCGTTGCTGTCGGTGTTGCGGTTGCCGTCGGTGTTGCCGTTGCAGTAGGTGTAGCCGTTGGCGTTGCTGTCGGTGTTGCGGTTGCGGTTGCCGTTGGCGTAGCTGTAGCGGTAGGCGTTGCCGTCGGAGTCGCTGTCGGTGTTGCCGTAGGCGTCGCCGTCGGAGTTGCCGTTGGGGTTGCCGTAGGCGTTGCCGTAGGCGTTGCCGTAGGCGTTGCCGTAGCTGTCGCCGTCGGTGTCGCGGTAGGCGTCGCCGTTGCTGTCGGTGTCGGTGTCGGATCCGCACAAGTGTTTACCGCATTTGCCGTAGGCAGCTGCACCATATACGTCGATGTATTTCTCGGGCCGCCCGAACCGTTCGGGCACCGCTGCATCGAGA
>JBBQGO010000034.1:0-11765 GCA_038323125.1 Pyrinomonadales bacterium | reverse complement strand
TGCAAACAGTATCCTCGCGACCTCGCGTTCCTCCTGGCTTTTTATATTCTGAAGCTCGTTGTTTGCCTCGATAGCCTCGAGCGGCTCGACAAAAACGGTGGATCCGCTTGACGAGAATCCGTGGGCCACGCCGCTGACCTTGCCGCGAAAATCGGTTTTCACGGGTATCACAAAACGGTCGTTCCTGACCGTCACGATCTCGTCCTGAATGGCTGTGCCCGCGGCACGCATCGCGGCCTCGAGCGATCTGGTAAGCCGGGCACGCTGCGAACTGATCTCACGACGGATCTTTGCGAGTTCGGGCGAAGCCGTATCGTCGATCTCGCCGCCGGGCAGCAGCTTTTTGTTTATATTCTCGATGACATCCAGCAGGGAAGGGGGAATATGCTCGACTATCTGCCACAGGGTAGGGGCTGACTCCTTGTCGGGCTGGATCGATGAGCGTGCAAATAATGCTTGTCGGCAAACACGGGCAACTTCGAGCATTCGGTTGGGTTCGAGGGCCGCGTTTCTGATATTGAGAATAGCGACGGCATCGCCCGGATCATCAAGGCCGCTGAACGACCACGTGATCTGCTTTTCCTCGATCAGTAAAACCGTCTCGGTGATCGCCGCAAGTGCAGCATCGAGCTGCCGCCGGCTTTCGATCGGCCGCAGTCGCGCAAACAGGTCCACACCCATAGGCGTCTGAGCGTTGCGTGAGACGAGCTCAAGCAGGCTTTCGTAATCTAATGTTTCGAGTGAATAGGCCACTATAGGGTTGTGCGTTTTTATGCTAAGAAGAAAAAACAGAAACTCCCGCAGAGTCGCAGAGCCGCAGAGTAAGACGAGCTATTCTGTTACTTCGACACCTTTCCAAAATGCGATATGGCCCTTGATCTCCTTTGCCTGGTCTTTGGCTTCGGGATAGTACCACGCTGCGTCGCCGTTGGTCTCGCCGTCGACAACGACATCGTAATAGCTGGCCGTGCCCTTCCATCCGCATACGCTGTGCGTTTCGGACGGCTGAAAATATTCTGTTTTTATTGATTCGGCCGGAAAGTAGTGGTTTCCCTCAACGACCACCGTGTCATCGCTTTCGGCTAAAACTGTTCCGTTCCAAACTGCTTTCATTTGATCTCCTTACGTTACAAAAATCTGTCTCGTACATTGGCTGTCGGCATCATGCAGACATCCTTTTTTCCAAAAAGTGTATAGCGGTACCTGGCAAATGCCTTATAGGCGAGATCGCGTATAAAGGGCGGAACAATTATAAAGACATAGGCCAAAGACCAAATGCCTCCGAGACCCCGAGCCACCCGCAAGCCTGCTGATGAATGAAGGTACGCCTTTTCGTCCTCGATCAAAACGATCGAATCTACGTCTTCATCGATACCGTGTTTCGCCCTGAGTTCCTGGCCGATCTCCGACTGCAAAGGTGCAAACGTGAATCGCCGGCTGTGATCGTGACGAATAATAAAATTAACGGCGCCGTTGCAGAAGTTGCATACGCCATCGAACAAAACGATCGAAGCCATATAAAAATTCTACCGCAATTTACGGATAGATTTTAGTTTTCGTCGTGGATAAACTGATGAGCATGGAAAACGAGTTATTTTGGCAGGCGGTACAGTCGAACGATTCGCGATTCGACGGAGCGTTCTACGTCGGGGTCAGGACGACCGGGATCTACTGCAAACCCTCATGCCGGGCGCGATTGCCGAAACGTGAGAACGTCGCGTTTTACGAAACAACGACCATTGCTGAACGTAACGGCCTGCGGGCCTGCCTTCGCTGCCGTCCGGACGAGATCGATTCGATCGACCCGCAGGTTAAGCGCGTCTTAACGGTTTGCAGCGTGCTCGACTCGGATGAATCTCATTCGCTCAACAGTATAGCGGCCGAACTTGGTATGAGTCCGTTTCATCTCCAAAAGAGTTTCAAATCGATCGTCGGTGTTTCACCGAAAAAATATTCGGAGGCGAAGAGAATGGAAAAGTTTAAGAATGGATTACGAGACGGCAGTGATGTGACGGCCGCAATGTACGACGCGGGATATGGTTCGAGCAGCCGTCTATACGAAAAGGCCTCGGAGAGTATGGGAATGACTCCGTCGGCGTATCAAAAAGGCGGCAAGGGTATGAAGATCAATTATGTGGTAACTGAATGTGAACTCGGCCGGATGCTTGTCGCCCGGACGCCGCGAGGTGTCTGTTCGGTCAGGTTTGGCGATTCCGATAACGAGTTGGAGACACATCTCGCCGCGGAGTTCCCCAACGCGTCGATAACATGCGACGATTCCGATCTCCAGTCCGTTGTTGAATCGATCATTAAGTGCCTGACGGGCGATAACGTGAAATTCACATTACCGCTCGACCTGCAAGCGACGTCGTTTCAATTGCGGGTGTGGGAAGCGTTACGGGCGATCCCGGCCGGCGAGACGCGTTCGTATAGTGACATTGCCGAGGTCCTCGGCGATAAACGCAAGGTCCGGGCGGTCGCTCAGGCATGTGCGAGGAATCGCGTGGCTGTGGTCATCCCATGCCACCGGGTGATCGCCAGCAATGGCAAGCTGAGCGGTTATCGCTGGGGGATCGAACGAAAGCAGATGCTGCTGGATAACGAACGCCGCTCAAAGCCGTAGGTCGGGTCATCTCTTTTGCGGTATTTCAGTACCGTCTTCAAAAAACTCAAGCGAAGCAGAATTAAGGCAATACCGCTGCCCCGTGGGCGGCGGGCCGTCGGGGAAAACATGTCCCTGGTGGCCGCCGCACCGTGCACATCTGATCTCGATACGCCGCATACCATAGGTATTGTCCTCGATATTCGTCAGGTGATCTTTGTCGTACGACCGGTAAAACGACGGCCAGCCGGTGCCTGACTCAAACTTGTGACTCGAACTGAACAGCGGCAGCCTGCATAGGCGGCAGGCATATGTGCCGTCGAGCTTGTTGTCCAGCAGCGTTCCACAAAAGGCCGGTTCAGTACCATGTTTGAGCAGAATGCGATATTCCTCTTCATTCAGGTCTTGTCCGAGTCGCTCGATCGCGGCGGCGTCGAGCGGTGTTATGTCGTATCCCGCATCTGACATTTGTTTTTCCATACTTAACTGCCCTCACCAAAAACGCGTTTTTCAAGTTTTCGCAGGCGGCCCGCCATCTCGCCCAGTCGTCGAAAAGCTGCCGTCGAACGAAGCCAATCCCGATTTTCAAATGCCGGGACGCCGGACATCAGTGCACCGGGTGCGACATCGTGCGACGTCGCCGACTTTGCCGACATGACGGCGTCGTCACCGACTTTCAAATGTCCAGCGATGCCCACCTGGCCTGCAAGGATGACCCGGTCGCCGATATGCGAGCTGCCCGCGAGGCCCGTCTGGGCGCAAATCAGTGCGTCCTCACCAACAGTACAGGAATGACCGATCTGGACCAGGTTGTCTATCTTGGCTCCGCGCTTAATGCGCGTTTCACCGACCGATGCACAATCGATCGCCGTGTTGGCACCGATCTCGACATCGTCTTCGATCACGACGCGGCCGGTCTGCGGTATCTTTAGCCACTGCTTTTTTTCCGTCCTGGCATATCCAAAGCCATCTGATCCGATAGTCGAATTGTTATGGATCACACAATTTCTGCCTATCTCGTTGTTCGCTCGGATCGATACGCCGGAGTGGATGGTTGTGTTCTCGCCGATCTTCACGTAGGCATAAAGCGTTGCGTTCGGCATGATCCTCACGCCGCTTGCTATCGTGCATCCTACTCCGATCACGACGTTTGCGTGTATCTCCACGTCCGCTGCGATCTTCGCCGTTCCGTCGACAACTGCTGAGGGGTGAACGAGGTGCTTGACCGGCTGATCCGGGAAAAACAGCCGCATTGCCCGGGTGTAGGCCAGGTACGAGTCTGCGGCACGCAGCACGGCTATATCGCTGCGATTTACCTCGACACCCTCGTTTAGAAAGATGGCGGAGGCCTTGGTCGTACTGATCTGGGGTGTGTATTTCGGATTGGCCAGAAAGGTTATGTCGCCCTCGGCCGCGATGTCGAGGCCCGCGGTTGACAGTATTTCGAGGTCAGGCGAGCCGCTTTCGATAGTGGAGCGAGTCTGTTCCGCCAAATGGGCTAGTTTCATCAAAATTTCCTTGAAAGATTGCCACAGCGTGTGTCACACTATTTTTAGCAAACAAATCGGTCCACGCAAAGTCCTCAGTCTTTGTATTCCGCTTTACCAGGCCCTTATATATTTCTCAGGAGCATTACCCCTATCATGAACCAAAGCTCATTAGACCACGCAACAAGCAAGAACGCGAAAAATTTCCAGTCTTCCACGCGGCCCGATGCCGTAAAGAACGAGTACCTTGACGGCCGGGTTTCCCCAAAGCCGATCGCCAACCGCTGGCATAACCTGATCTCGTCAAATTTCACAATTGCCATCGGCGGACGTATGAACCGGAGCACATGCGAATTATACGCCAACGATATGCAGGTCCAGATGGGTGCGTCATCGATTTGCTATCCCGACCTCGTCGTCGTGAATGGCTCGCCGACGTTTGCCGACGCAAATCAAGAGGTTCTGCAGAACCCCACTATGCTGGTCGAGATAATCTCAAACTGGTCAAAATCGACGAGTCGTACTCAGAAACTCGAAGGGTTCCTCGCCATACCGAAAATCAAAGAGTGCCTGTTGGTTAACGAGGACGAAATGCGGATCGAGCATTACGCACGTCAGAATGCCAAGCAATGGATATATCGCATCTACAACGAGCGCGACGACGTCATATCGCTCGAGTCCATTAGCTGCAAGCTTTCGCTCGCCGAGGTATACGCTCAAGTAAAGCTAAAAGAGTCGGAGTTGAGTTCCAAAGCGGTCAATTGACTGGAACGAGTGCGAAACATACAAAAAGGCTTCGCTCAACGACGAGCGAAGCCTTATTTCTTCCATGCCACTCCATCTATCGGAGCCCTTCTCTTAACAGGGTCTGTTGCTGTTCCTTGATCAGCCACTGACCGCCGTTTTTAACAAACGTATCGGTCACGCGTGCTCGTCCCGACGCACCGTTTTTCAATTTTAACGAGATCGTATATCGCAGGACTGCAGCATCCTCGCTAAAGCTCACCAGCTCGGGGTCGTCGAGGCTCCATGACTTGATCGTCTTTTCCTGCTTAACGTCGGCGAGAGCCTCGTTCTTGTTTTGTACCTTGCCGTCGATGCGCGTCAGTTCAAAATCGTCGGTTGTGTTGCGGGCGATCAGGGTAATGTCCCCATTCACCGATGCCTCGGCGATCTCCTTAGCGAGCGTAACAAGCTCGGCCATCAATGTCTCTCTGTCCTTTTTCGGGTCTACCCGCGTCTGGGTTAAGTTAGCCGGCGTTTCCGTCTGCCTTGAGTTTGAATCGATGCCGCAAACGTACATAACGGCGCCGATTATGGCTAATGCAAGTAATGATCTCATTGTGTTTTGGTCGGTGTCCGGAATCTAACTACCGAGATGGTAAGGCAGACGGGCATTCATGTCAATAATTACTGGCCTGTTTTGGTGCGGCAAGATCGCGGCCATATTCGCTCTTTACATCAAATTTACAGGGTCGATCTCGACGTTTACCGTTCGCAGATCGCATCCGTGCTCGGCTGCGTCGGCGAGAGCTATTTCAAGCGTTTCGCGGAGCGAACGCCGGCTTACGGCCTTAACGATCATCTGGAGGCGGTATTCATTCTTGAGTCGCGAAAGGGAGGCCGGGGCCGGGCCGAGGATTCGTGCGTTTTTCGACTTATTTGAGGCGTCCAGCGACCGACGGAGAATATTCGCGCTTTTGGCCGTGGACGCATGATCGCGATGCTTGATAATGATGCTTGCGAGAACGAAGAACGGTGGATATCCCAGCCGCTGGCGGTATCTGATCTCCTCGGCATAGAAACCCTCGTAGTCCTGTTCGCGGGCGTGCCGCAGGGCGTAGTGCTCCGGGTAATAGGTTTGTATCAACACCGTGCCGGCCCGCGTCCCGCGTCCAGCCCGTCCGGCTACCTGAGTTATTAGCTGAAAGGTACGTTCGGCTGAACGCAGGTCCGGCAGGCCGAGGCCGATATCGACCGAGATCACCCCGACCAGCGTTACGTTTGGAAAATCGTGGCCCTTAGCGATCATTTGTGTTCCAACGAGCATATCGGTACCGCCCGCCGCGAATCTTAGAAGAGCGTCTTCCATCTCGCCTTTACGCGCCATCGTATCGCGGTCGACGCGGGCGATCCGCATATCCGGAAATTTCTTTTCGAGCTGATCGGCGATATTCTCGGTGCCCGCGCCGACGTAGTATAGGTACTGGCTCTCGCAGTGCGGGCAAATGCGAGGAGCCTTTTCGCGGTAGTTGCAATAATGGCAGAGCAGCCTGGCGTCACCGCGATGAAACGTGAGGGTGATGTCGCAGTTTTTGCACTTGAGCGTTTCGCCGCACGTGCGGCAGAGAACGAACTGCGAAAAGCCGCGGCGGTTGAGCAGTATCATGACCTGCTCGCCTCGCGAATGCGTCTCATCGATCGCTTCGAGCAACCGGGGTGAAAGCGCAACATCCTTGCCCGCCTGCTTAAAGACCTCGCGCATATCGATAAGCTCAGCCCGGGCCATTCCGCGGCCGCCGATACGGTCGGGCAGCCGAAGATAGGTGTATTTGTCGATTTGCGCGTTATAGAACGATTCCATTGCCGGTGTCGCGGAACCAAGGACGGCGACAGCTCCGGCGAAGTGAGCACGCATTACGCCAACATCGCGTGCATGGTAAAAGGGAGATTCGTGCTGGCGATATGACGGATCATGTTCTTCGTCGACGATCACAAGTCCCAAATTTTCGAGCGGGGCGAAGACGGCCGATCGCGTTCCGATCACGATCCGTGCATCGCCCCGGCGAATGCGGCGCCATTCGTCGTACCGCTCGCCCGATGACAGATGTGAGTGCAGTATCGCTACGTCCGATCCAAATACCGTCCTCAGTCGTCGTGAGAACACCGGCGTCAACGCGATCTCGGGAACGAGCATCATTGCCGACCGGCCCTGATCGAGAGCGATCTGCATTGCCCGGATATACACTTCGGTCTTGCCGCTTCCAGTTACTCCGTGGAGCAGAAAGCCTTTAAAAACACCGTCGTCCTCTAAGGCAGTCGTAATGGCGTCAAGTGCGGACTGTTGCTCGGGCGTCAGCGTGAAATCATCCGCCATGGGTAAACTGGCACCAGACAACGGATCGCGCCTTATATTGTGTACATAGACCTCGACCATTCGTCGTTTTGCAAGCGTATTGATCGGAGAAGCGTTGGTCGCGGCTTTTTCAAGGAGTTCGGTAAAGAGCATTTCCCCGTCATTCTCAGCCAGAATATCGATGACATGCTGCTGGGTTTCGGTAAGCGGTTTGTCACCCTCAGCGGGCGCGACACCGGCGATCAGCCTGACCGCCTTTCTTCGCTTTGCCCTCACCCGGTCGGTGTTTATTCCCGCGGGCAGCGAGGCCTTGAGCATCTCACCCCAGAATGATGCGTAATAGTCTGCGGTCCACTGTGTCAGCCTTAGTATCTCGGGCGTGATGAGCGGCTCTTCGTCGGTGAGTTCGAGTACGTCCTTTATCTTCGATTCGTCGATCTCAACGCCCGGCGGCAGATCCGTATGCAGTTCGACGGCATACCCGGTCAGATTGCGCCGGCCAAATGGCAGCATCAGACGAGCACCCAGTTTAATCGTGCCTTGCATATCCCCCGGGATGCGATACGTAAACGAGCGCCGCAACGGGACGGGCAAAACTGCCTCGACATAGACGGGCACGGGAGACTTTGGAGTTTCAGAGGATGACATTTGATCGCTGGTCACGATGATAACCTATCGATGCAGTGAGGATAAACACGGAAGCAAGGAGGCGAATCGCCAATCTATACAATGGCGAAAAAAGATGACGGACCCTGCACACTTTGCAGTCTGTGCGTTAAAATTTGTATCAGATGGACGATATATTCAAACCGGAAGAAAAGAGGGGCGTTAACAAGCTGTTTATCGTCGCGATCATTATCGGCGTGGTGTCGATCGGCGCCGTGATAGCGTTTCTGTCGTTAAAGCCATCGATCGATGAGCAGACCGCCACGGTCCTCGAGGGCTCTCATAAAGAAGGCTCACCGGAGTTTGTCGAACTGAATAAAGACATCATCATCTCGACCGACGACAAAACCGTTCAATCGCCTATGGCGACCGGACGCATATCGATGTTCATCAGCGGCAAGATCCGAAACAAAGGCACACGCACCATCAACACCCTCGAGGTCAATGTTGCGGTTGTGACCCAGTTCAATGATATTGTGCGTGAACGCCGCATTTTGGTGGTTCCTACCCAACAGACGGTTCTCGGCCCCGGAGAGACAATTCCGATCACACTTACCCTGGACGGGTTTTCTCGGGAAGACGATCGGGCAAACATCCGCTGGAAAGTCACCGCTATCAAGGCGAGAGATTAGGTCGTAATTGTATTCGGCCGCAGCCGCGTGGCAATCAGGGAAACTGCCTCCCCAGCTCCCCTCCTTGAATAGGAGGGGTGGCGGCACTGTTTCTTGGTGCCGACGGGGTGGTAGTTAGTCAAATAGATCTTGTATGAACCCAGAGACCTGCCCGCCCCTTAAAGATTTCTACCACCCCGTCAGTCCCGATACAAAACATCGGGACTGCCACCCCTCCTAATCAAGAAGGGGAGCCTAAGAGAACTACCACCCCGTCAGTCCCGATACAAAACATCGGGACTGCCACCCCTCCTATTCAAGGAGGGGAGCCTGATATTGTCGGTCAGTGTCAGACGAACCTGGATGCGCAGGGATCAAACGAATAGATCTTCGAGCGATTGCTTGACGGGCTGGATGGAAGTCAGGCGGCCGCCGGCACGGCGGGTTATTTGTAGGACGGCATCGATATCGGCCTCGTCAATTACCTGTATCGTCGCGCCGTTGGGTTTGGGATTGATCGAGGCACCGGCGATGAATTCGACGTGTTCGCGGATCGATTCGGCCTCGACCCCTTGCACGTTTATCTCGATCGAACGCTCTTCGCCGCTGCGGGTCAACAGGTCGTTGAGGTCGCCCGCGGCGGCTAGCCTGCCGTTGCGTAGTATCGCGACCTCGTCGCAGAGAGCCTCGATATCCGAGAGGATATGAGTTGACATAAAGACCGTCGTTCCTTTGGCACGGAGGCCCGCGATCAACTCGCGTATCTCGCGTCGGCCGACAGGATCAAGGCCGCTCATCGGTTCGTCGAGAAAGACGATCGCGGGGTCGTTTATTAGAGATTGAGCGAGTCCTACACGCTGCAGCATACCCTTAGAGTATTTTCTAAGCTGACGTTTCCAGTCCTTTTCTTCGAGTCCTACTGCAGTTAGCAGTTCCTCGCATCGCTGCCGCCGATGGGCCTTATCGTAGCCGAACAACTCGCCAAAATACTCCATCAACTCGCGGGCGGTGAGGTAATCGTAAAAGTATGGGTTTTCGGGACAATATCCTATCCGTGCGTGCATCTTTAAGTCAGCGATATCGTGACCGAGGATTTTAGCCGAGCCCTCGGTAGGAAATATTAGCCGCATCAATGTCTTGATGGTTGTAGTCTTACCCGCGCCGTTTCCGCCGAGGAAACCAAAGACCTGTCCGGGCCGGACGTTCAGCGTTAGATCATCGAGCGCTCTAACGCGCTTTTTCTTCCAAAATCCTTTTTCGTAGTCCTTTGAGAGGTTTTTGATCTCAATAGCAAATTCCATAATTACTCGATCGGCAGTTTAGTTTTTTCAACATCGAGCTTGACACGGCAGAGGTCCCTGTCCAGCAGGTACGGAACCCCCGAGAGGTCGACTAGCCGCCCTGATTCGTCTACGCTAAAATCTCTCCCGTCAGGGAGCCCAACTTTCATCAAGATCGGAATTATCTCGGCCAGAGAGGATGGGCAGTTACCCTTTATTGATCTGGAACTTTGCAGAGCCTTGTCGATCGCTTCGCGTTCTTCGATCGAGTCTAGGCTCTGGAGTCGCCGCTGTGCGGTTGCCTTGACCATCGGATCATCCGAAACCTCCATCATTTGCCGAAAGATCGCTCGCGCGGTCGCACGGCTGCCGCCCTCGGTAGCCACTGAACCGGCCATCAATTTCATGAACGGAGGAGCATCGGGTATCAACGAGCCCTTTTCATACGCATTCGCTGCATCCTCATACCGCTCCAGTTTCCAATAAATGTAGCCGAGATATTGATAGAGCCGCCACTCGTTTGGATTGTGGGCGACGCCTTTCTCGGCAATCGCGATAGCCTTGGCAGGGTCAACAGCGGGCAGAACTATCGCTCCGTACGTGTAGGCGCCGATGAAGTGTGGATCGAGATCAGTGGCGTTATCGAGATAAGGGTAGAGAAGCCGCGGGTTTAGCGAACTGAGGTCCATGATATCGATGAATCCATCTGACTTGAGCAACTTGTCGCCGATGTACTGGAGTGATCGCATAAAGTACCAGTCGGCGATCAGGCCTTCGGTACCGAGGGCGAAACCCTTAAGGCGGGAACCGCTAAAATGCAGGTCGGTATCGACATACTCGTCCGCCACCCTCGGCCTTTGAGCTTCAATACAATTGCTTAGGCAGATAACCGCAGCAAAGCCCGCGACGATGATGGCCGCCGGGATAATGATCCGATGCAAAACACGACCGTGGGTCATTTGAAATTTCGGCGGCTAAAGATCATTGTTGTGATCGACAGCAATATTGCGCTATAGACTACCGTGTACGCAAAAGCACTAGCGAGCATTTCGGCGGGCGGTGTCATACCATTGGCGGATTCGGTTATAAAGCTAAAATGCGAAAAATTTGGCATCAAATAGTAGATCGCGCCCAAGAGCATTCGGGCGGTGTCCGATCCCATTTCCTGGCCCATGTCTCGCAGCGAGGAACTAAAATGGCCGATCAGGAATACAAAGAACGTAAGTAAGGCGGAAAGAGCCGGCGTCGAGAACGACGAAAACATTATTGCCAATGCGGTCAGTATCGTCAGTTCGAGAAAGATCAGCAAGATCGGAGACCACACCGACAGAGCAAGGGCAGTGTGGTTCAAATAGAGGAGAGCAAGCGTAACCCCGACTCCCATAATGACTACGTTAACGAACAGAGTAAGGCAAAGCCCGAAATATTTGCCGATGATGAATTCACCCCGGCCGACCGGTTTTGAGAAGATCGAGTAAACCGTTCGCTTTTCGATCTCTTTCCACACGAGGCTGACCCCGACAAAGATAGAGATGAACGCTCCAAAGATAAGTGTTGAACTCAGGCCCAGGTTAACGATCACCCGTGCCTCTTCACCGGCCGTTAGTTCACCGAGAAACAACGCACTCGCGGTGATGATGAGCACAAACAGGATCAGATTGTAGAGGATCCGGTCACGAACGGCCTCGCGAAAAGCATTCTTTGCGATGGAAATGATCCGGACTGGGAAGGCTGTACCATGGTTCGGCATACTGGACGCGTGATACTGAAATTGTTTCTGATTTGAAGAGGTGTTCGGCGAAATTGATATTTTACCACAAGGCTCGGGCATTTGAGCGGAGTTTTAGGGCCACCATGAAAATATCTTTTTGGGCGCAAAAAAGCGGGAGCCGAATCCGAGGATTCGACTCCCGCAGTAAGTAAGTCAAGGGTGATGGTTACGGTGCTACGGGTGCAGCTGTTCCAAGGGCTGTTGCGGTGGCGCAAGTTCCTGCTGCGCCGGCTGTGTAGCCGGTAAACTGGGTTTCAGATCCAGCACCATAC
>JBBQGO010000033.1:0-11785 GCA_038323125.1 Pyrinomonadales bacterium | reverse complement strand
AAAACTGCCGCTATAGTTGGGCAGGGCGATCATCATAAACTTATGGCGCGGCCAGATATGCAGGGCATTCTTTTCGAGTCGAAAGTTTGCATCCGAACCGTCAGCTATCTCGCGGCCCAGTTCTGACCATGACGGTATGTGCAGTTCTTTGTACCCGTGTTCGAGCCACATCTGCGAAAACTCGAAGCGTTCAACGCCGCCTTGCAGCATTGCGTTGCGGACAGCCGAACCGGCACCGTCAGTCGCGATGACCGTATCGCCTTTCGCTGTCATGCCGCTCGCAAAGCGTGCCTCGCCCGTTCTGCAATCGAAATTTACGCAACGCTCATCAAACCGAAACGTCACATTTGGATATCTGTCCGCCTCGTTCATCAACGCGACGTTAAGGCCGGCACGCGAAACGGAGTTAATGTATTCACCCTCACGGCCCGAATAACGAAGCAGATTGGTGTCGCCCGCGACAGGGTGGATCATACGGCCATACATCGGCACAGCCTCGGCCAGCATATATTCGTCCATGCCTACCTCATGCAGGGCCGCGATGCCGCGGTCGGAAAGCGCGAGGTTGATCGAACGTCCGGCCGCGGCCTCCTCAAGCCGCATATCGCCGCGCGCCTCATAAACATCGACAGTCATACCGCGCTTCGCGAGATAGATGGCAAGCAGTGAACCGGCCAGGCCGGCACCGATGATGGCAACCTTTGACATAATTCAATGCAATTTCACCATAGAGCACGCAGCAACACAAAGTCGATTGCCAATGCTGTCAAGATCTCGCTGGAAATTAGTTTGGTTTAGGTTGCTTCGGTGGGGCGGCTTCAAGCCAGCTTCTCGATACGAACAGCGGTCACCTTGAACTCGGGTGCCTGTGTAAAGCGGTCGCGGGTGGGGCCGGTAGCGTAATTCAGGAACACAACCGGATCGTGAAACGAGGCAAATAGTTCGCCCGCCCTTACCTTGCTGCTGATCTCGATAGGCAGGATGGCTTCGCCATAGTTGCTCTTTAACCGCACCTTTTCGCCTTCGATGATGTCGAGACGGTCGGAATCGGCCGGTGAGACCATGAGCAAGTCAGTCGGCCGCAGTTCCCGATTCGGCGTACGCATGGTCATCGTACCGGCATTGAATTGTTCGAGCACGCGTCCGGTGGTCAGCAGGAAGGGAAAATCGTCACAAACGGTCTCTTTTGTCGGCCGATATTTGATCCGGCGCAAGGCGGCTGTAATGCCGTTCGAAAATGACTCGCCGTGCAGCACTTCAGTTCCCGGGTGATCGACATCAGGGCACGGCCACTGGATCCCGGCCTTTTCGATGCGCTCGTATGTGATGCCATAGCCGGCCGGCCATACCGCACGTATCTCTTCCCAGACCTCTTCGGCCGTTCCGAACGCAAAATCTTTTGCGTGGCCCATGGCGGCAGCCAGTTCGCAGATTATCTGAAGATCCGAGCGGGCATTACCGCGCGGCTCTACGGCTTTTCGTATACGCTGGACCCGACGTTCCCCGTTCATAAACGTGCCGTCCTTCTCAAACGACGATGTTGCCGGGAAGAATACATGCCCAAACTGCTTTGCGGTCTCATTCATGAAAAAGTCCTGAATGATAACGAGATCAATATTTGCAAAGGCACGAGCGGTTTCATGCGCATTGGCATTCGACAGGAAGACGTCGTACCCGATCGCCCATAGTGCCTTGAGCTTGCCGTCGCGGGCCGCATCTATCATCTGCAGCTGATTAAGCCCCGCCTCGGCCGGCACGGGCGCTTTCCAAACACTCTCAAACAACTCCCGTCCGGCTTCGATCGTCACCGATCCGGTAAGGATGCCCGGGTCACAGCCCATGTGCGCCGAACCCTGTACATTATTCTGCCCGCGAAGGGGATTAACGCCGGAGCCCGGCTTGCCGATGTTCCCCGTCAGCAGTGCAAGATTGACGATGGTCATCACGCCCTCGGTTCCCTGCAAGTGTTCCGTCATGCCGAGGCCGTGCATTGCCATCGATGGCTTTGCGCTAGCATAAATGCGTGCGGCTTTGCGGATCGACCGTGCGTCCACTCCGCAGCGTTCGGCGACGGCCTCAGGCGAATAGTCGGCGACAAACGCTCTGAACTCCTCAAACTCCGTAACGCGTGTTCGTACGAAATCCGCATCAGCCAGGCCCTCGTCGATAATTGCGTGAGCCAAGGCGTTGAACATCAGAATGTTGGTGCCGGGGCGGAGTTGGAGGTGAACGTCGGCGCACTTTGTCAGCTCCGTTTTACGCGGGTCGATGACGATCAGTTTCGTACCGCGTTTTAGCACCGCCTGCTTTATGCGGGCACCGGGTATAGGGTGATTCTCGCTCGGGTTCGCTCCGCAAAGCATGATCGTGGCGGCCTTTTCTATATCGTCGAACGAATTGGTCATCGCACCCGTGCCGATCATCATCTTCATCGCCGCCGCAGAGGGCGTGTGACAGACGCGAGCACAGCAGTCGACGTTGTTTGTGCCGAGAACGACACGTGTGAATTTTTGGGCGAGATAGTTTTCTTCGTTCGTGGCACGTGCGGACCCAAGGACGGCTATGCTCTCCTTTCCGTATTCGGCATTAATCGCGTGCAGCCTCTCGGCCGTATAACTAATGGCCTCTTCCCACGACACCGTTCGCCATTCGCCGTCCGTACGGATCATCGGCTCGGTCACGCGGTCCTCCGCATCGATGAAATCAAAAGCGTAGCGGCCCTTTACACAAAGATGGCCATAGCTGACGGGTGCATCCATCACTGGTTTTACCTGAACCACCCGGTCGCCGCGTGTTCCGACACTCATCTCACATCCCGTGCCGCAATACGGGCAAGTCGTTTTGGTCCATTCCGTCGGAAAGCCGCGTTCGATCGCCGACTTATCCTCTAATGCCCCCGACGGGCACGCATCGGAACATGCTCCGCATGAAACGCATGTGCTGTCGGCAAACGCACCAAACGAATCGGGCAATATGTGGGAATCCTCACCTCGGCCGAGCACGTGCCATACGAACTGGCCCTGGATATCGGCACAGATCCTCACGCACGCATAGCAGTTGATACAGCGCGACATATCGACGTCGATATAGGTATCCGATGAGTCACGGGCAACAGTTCTCTCGCACTGAAAATCATCAATGGTGAGGCCATACTGGCTGGCTAATCGGTGAAAAGGTTTTTCGGGATAGTCGGTGAACGCCTCAGCCGGGTAGCTGCGTGCCAGCATCCGAAGGTTCCATTTCCGGGCGTCCTCTAGCGGAGGGCTGTGCGTTTCGATCACCATACCGTCGGCAAGGGCCGTCGTGCAGGCAACCGCTTCGTGAGGACGTCCTTCGATCTCGACCAGACACATCCTGCATGCTCCGACGGGATCGAGCCGGGCGTCATCACACAGGGTCGGTATATCAGATCCAATAGAACGTGAGGCCTCAAGCACAGTAATGCCCTCGACAAACTCTGCGTTTTTCCCGTTGATATTCGCACGGATCATCGCTAATCTCGCTCTCGCGCGTTTAGTATACGAGTTTTAAGATGTGATGAGCGTGACCTTCATCACATCCGTCGATCTATGGCAGCTTGCGCCCCGGCCTGCGGTGATGGTCAGTTGAGCTCCGACAAGATGGATTCGAGGACACCGGCGAATCTAAAAACGTCCTGGAAAGTGTTATACAAAGGTACGGGCGCTACGCGGATCACGTCGGGTTCACGCCAGTCGGCGACGATGCCTCGCGTGGCAAGTTTGTCATGAATCGACCTGTCTCCGCCCTTGACCCTGATCGACAATTGGCAGCCTCGCGCCGCCGGCTCGCGAGGCGTAATGACTGAAATGCGTTCCCCTTCGATCTCGCCGATCAGCGATTCGAGATAACCTGTGAGCTTTCGGGACTTTTCAGCAAGTGCGGGCATTCCGGCTTCGTCAAAGATCTCGAGCGAGGCCCGTAGCGAGGCCATTTGCAGTATCGGCGGGTTTGAGACCTGCCAGCCTTCCGCGCCCTGCATCGGCTGAAATTCGGGCCCCATCAGAAAGCGCGTTTCTTTGTCATGTCCCCACCAGCCCGCAAAACGCGGAAGGTCAAAGCTGGCTGCATGGCGTTCATTAACAAACGCACCGCCGACCGCCCCGGGCCCTGCGTTCAGATACTTGTACGAACACCACGCGGCGAAATCGACGTCCCAGTCATGCAGCTTGAGTTCGATGTTTCCGGCGGCGTGTGCCAGATCGAAACCCACAACCGCCCCCGCTTTATGCCCCGCATCTGTTATCGCCTGCATGTCATAGGCTTGGCCGGTGTAGTAGTTGACACCGCCAAGCATGATCAGGGCTATCGCAGGGCCGTTCCGCTCGATCGTCTCGATAATGTCTTCGGTTCTTAAGGTGGTTTCGCCGCTGCGCGGTGACAATTCTATAAGAGCGGCAGGATCATATCCGTGAAAGCGTATATGTGATTCAACTGCGTATTGATCTGATGGAAACGCGCCCTTCTCGATCACTATCTTATGGCGTTCAGGCGTCGGCCGGTAGAATGACACCATCAGCAGGTGCAGGTTAACCGTTAGCGAATTCATCACAACGGTCTCGATCGGCAAGGCTCCAACGACGTCCGCCATCTTCTCCGTCAGGAACTCATGATACGGCAGCCAGGGGTTCTTTGCGTGCAAATGCCCCTCGACACCGAGCGTTTCCCAGTCTTTGAGTTCCTGTTCGACGTATGAACGTACAGTTTTTGGCTGGAGCCCGAGCGAATTGCCGGTGAAGTAGATGGTTTCATTTCCATCTTCGTCACGCGGAATGAAAAAGCGCTCGCGAAAATGTCCGAGCGGGTCAGCTTCATCGGCTGTTTCGGCAAATGATCGTGTACCTGTGGTCATATTAAACAGATCTTACGCAAACATCGCCTTATCGAGGTTTAGCCAATTCAGAGCGGCTCCATGCAGAAGCATCGCTTTGATCTCATCATCATAGTCGGATGAGTCGATCAGTTTCCCCGGCTCTGCTTCGCCCAACGGAAAGGGATAATCGCTGCCGAGGGCAACCTGGTCGGCACCGACGAGTTTTATGAGATAGTCGAGTTTTCGGGCACCGTGCACGAGTGAGTCGAAATACACCCTGCTCAGGTATTTCCGCGGGCTGTGAGGATTGTCCACGGCACATAGGTCAGGCCGAACCGTAAAGCCGTGGTCTATGCGACCGATCGTTGCCGGAAATGCTCCGCCGCCATGGGCAAAGCAAATGCGCAGATGCGGCAGACGTTCCAGCACACCGGAAAAGATCAGAGAGCAGATCGCACGCGAGACCTCAGCCGGCATTCCCACCAGCCAAGGCAGCCAATATTTCTGCATGTCCGTTTCGCCCATCATGTCCCACGGATGTACGAATACAGCCATTCCCAGTTCTTCACAGGCCTTGAAAAACTCAAAGAACTGCGGTTCGCTCAAGTTTAGTTGATTGACGTTCGTACCGATCTGGACGCCCGCGAGTCCGATAGCTTTGCAGCGTTCAAGTTCCTCGATGGCGAGGGTTGTATCCTGCAAAGGAACCGCACCGAGGCCGATGAATCGTTTAGGGTATGCAGTAACTATTCCGGCGATGTGGTCATTAAGGAATCGCGCGACCTCGGCACCGTCCGACGGCTTTGCCCAATAACTGAACATTACGGGCACCGTCGACAGCACCTGAACATTTACTCCGGCCGCGTCACACTCTTCGATACGTTTCTCGGAGCTCCAGCAGTTTTCATCGACGTCCCGGAACGACGTGCCGTCGTCACGCACCATCGCAGCGCAGCATGGTTTATAGTGATCAAGCGTAATAAACCCGCCGTATCCGAACTTCTGCTTCCACGAGGGAATGTCCTGCGGGAGGATATGCGTGTGTATGTCTATCTTTAGCATATGCGAAGTTCTTAGCTAACGACGGGCGGCGGTTCCATCACCGCTCCGCACTGCCTGCATGTCCGCAGCTTGATATCGCCGTAAAACTTCTCAAACACGCCTTGGAATTGAGTAGTAATATCGCCGAGCTGAAAATACTCCTCGTAGAGCTTGGCATTGCATTCTTCGCAGAACCACATCAGGCCGTCAAGTTCGCATTCGCGGCGTTTCCGCTCGATGACCAAGCCTATGGTATCGGCACCGCGTATAGGATTATGCGGGATGCGGGGTGGCAGCAGGAACATCTCGCCCTCGCGGATAGGAACATCGACTGAGTGTCCGTCCTCCTGGATCTTGACCAGGAGGTCACCCTCGAGCTGGTAAAAAAGCTCCTCGCCCTCGTCCCAATGATAGTCCTTGCGCGAGTTTGGCCCGCCGACGACCATAACGATGAAATCGTCGTCGTTATAAACGCACTGGTTGCCAACCGGCGGTTTGAGAAGATGACGGTGCTCGTCTATCCATTGTTTGAAATTAAATGGAGTTCGTACCATAAAGAACATTTTCCCACGAAATACGCGAAAAAACACGAAACAGGGTCAGACCTAAACGACTATGCTCACAGTGCATCTTTAGCCTGTGAAGTAAGTGGGCGATCCTTAGAGATCTGAAAGTTTCTCAACCGTGCGCCAATTCCTCGCGGTAATCGGAACCTTGAGCTTGCGATCGATTAACCCTTTGCCAAGCACGCTGTCCGCAACGCCGAGCCGCAGGTGACAGTAGATCTCGCGACCCCGAACGACAAACCTCTCGTCGTCAGTCTGATGCGATAACAACTGTTCCTGCTTTTCCGCCGACATCTCTTCCTTCATAAAGAGGACGTGCATTTCCTTATGATTTTCAAACTGGCCGTCGAATGGGTTGTTTGCAAAGACCTCCGATACGGCGGGCTGCGTTCGGATCATCACCGGCACGCTCTCCTCAAAACGCTTTTCGATCGCCTTTTCGATCCTTGACGTCAACGTTGTTTCAGATGACGTCGCGGCATCAAATCCTATATTCCCGCTGTTGACATAGCTCGTCACGTTGCTGAACCCCAGATCTTCAAAAACAATCTTTAGTTCCGCCATCTTTATCATCGTATTGCCGCCGACGTTGATGCCGCGGAGCAGGGCGATATATCTCATCCATCTGAAGCCATGTCGATCACAAATCTATAGCGTACGTCCGACTTTACGGTTCTGTCATACGCCTCCTCGATACGGTCAGGAGAGATGATCTCGACATCAGACGTCACATTGTGTTTCGCGCAAAAATCAAGCATCTCCTGAGTTTCAGGAATGCCGCCGATGAGCGAACCCGCAATTGATTTATTCCCCATTATCAGTGCTGCATGGTGGACCGTCGCCGGCAGTTCCGGCATACCGACAACCGCCAGAACACCATTAAGCCCCAGGCAGGCCAAATAGGGATTAACGTCGTGGCTAGCCGAGACGGTATCCAGAATAAAGTTGAACGTTCCGGCCAGCGGCGTAAAATTCTCAGGGTCACGGCTGACAACAAAATCAGTAGCACCAAGTGCTCGTGCGTCCGCTTCTTTATCCGGCGAGGTACTAAAAACGGTGACGTCCGCTCCCATCGCCTTGGCGATCTTAACCCCCATGTGGCCGAGGCCGCCGAGGCCTACGATCCCGACCTTTTGCCCGGGACCTACATTAAATCGTTTGAGCGGCGAGTAGGTCGTGATGCCCGCACACAACAGCGGAGCCACGCCAGCCAGATCTCCGGTCGCCGAGATCTTGTGGGCATAATGCTCCCCGATCACATAGATATTCGAATATCCGCCGTATGTCGGCGTAACGCGGTCCATCTCGGTTCCACCATAAGTATATGCGGCACCGTTAACGCAATATTGTTCTATCCCGCCATCACACGCCGCACACTCGCCGCAGCTATCAACAAAACAGCCTATCCCGGCCGCGTCGCCGACCTTAAATTTCGTCACGGCATCGCCCACCTGCGTTACACGGCCCACGATCTCGTGCCCCGGAACAATGGGATAAACCGTCGGCATAAAACCTTCCCATTCGTTCTTTGCCATGTGAATATCCGAGTGGCATATACCGCAGTATTCGATGTCGATCTGAATGTCGTTTGGGCCAACGTCGCGCCGCTGAAAGTTGAACGGAACAAATTTGGCGTTGGTGTCGTGTGTGGCGTAACCTTTAGTTTCAATCACTGAGTTCTCCTGTAAATTTAGTCTATAGTCGCAATTACTTTGAGTTCGATAGCGATCGGCGTGGGCAGCCGGTTTATTTCTACGGTCGTGCGGCACGGCTGATTTTCAGCAAAATACTCCGCATAGATCTGATTATAGGCCGCGAAGTCGTCGTTCATATTTGTCAGAAAGACTGTAACATCAATGATCTTTTCCCATGAGGAACCCGCTTCCTCAAGTATGTAACGAACATTTTGAAAAACCGAGCGGCATTGCGTTTCGATGTCATAACCTGCGATCTCACCGGCAGCATTCAGCTCCACCCCCGGGATCTTTTTTGTACCACGTTCGCGCGGGCCGACACCCGACAGGAACAACAGATTGCCCACCCGACGGGCATGTGGATACAACCCGACGGGTTCGGGAGCTTTTGACGAACGGACAATAGTATCGTTCATACTTGTCGCTGATTTAACACTTTGACGATAAAAGTTTATCAGGAATTCGGATATGATGAATGATCAGGCACCAATATCTCAAGTTTCTCAAGTAATTGGAATAAAATACGCTCTTCGTAGCATCTATGTTTATAAGAGAAATATTATGTCATTTTTAATCAAATCGATAATGTTCCTGCTGGCCGCCGCGACTGCGGGGTGCGGAGCTGTCAGCAGTTCCGCCGAGCCTGCGGACCTCAGAGCAATCGCACCAATGCACGATGCCGCACAGCCGGTTTCGAAGGACCTACAGACCGCGGTGTTCGCCGGCGGGTGTTTTTGGGGTGTCGAGGCTGTTTTCGAACATGTAAAAGGAGTAACGGATGTTAGGTCTGGCTACGCTGGCGGCGATGCAGCGGGTGCGAGTTACGACAAGGTCAGCGGCGGCTCCACTGATCACGCTGAAGCCGTCAAGATCACGTTTGATCCCGCCCGGGTTACCTACGTCCAACTACTAACGGTCTTCTTTTCAGTCGCTCACGACCCTACACAACTAAATCGGCAAGGGCCGGACACGGGCTCTCAATACAGATCTGTGATCTTTTACATGAATGCGGAACAGAAAAAGTTCGCCATGGATTATATTGCCGCTATTGATAAAGCGAAGGCTTTGCCAAAGCCCATAGTTACACAGGTCGCACCGCTCGATCGTTTTTTCGAGGCCGAGGCATCTCACCAGGACTACCTCGCGAATCATCGAGATCAGCCTTATATCGTGCTACATGACCTGCCAAAGCTGGAAGATCTCAAAACGAGATTCCCGGAACTATACGTGCAGAAGTAAGGTCTTTTTTCAGTATCTTACTGAGAAACTATTTCGATTTCTCGGCCCATATCTGAACCAGGTTAACGAGGGTCTCAGTAGACTTTTCAAGCCCCTTTCGCGAGTTGAATTCCAGCTTGCCATGAAAGTTGTGCCCACCGGTAAATAGATTGGGCGTCGGCAATCCGCGTGCGGTTAAACTGGAACCGTCCGTGCCACCGCGAATCGGTCGGAGCCTCGCATTTATGCCGGCACGTTTTGCCGCTTCGATCGCGTAGTCGGTTAGCTGCGGATAGTCCTTGAGCACCTCTTTCATATTTAAATAACCGAGAGCACTTTCATATTCGATCTTTACGTCCGTAAACTTCTTCTGTGTATTGGAAATAAGCGTTTTTACGAGTGTTTCCTGCGCCTCAAGCCCAGTGATGTCAAAATCGCGAAGCAAAACTTTTACGACGGACGTTTCTATGTCGAGCGTGCCGACATAAGGATGGATGAAGCCCTCGCGGCCCTCCGTCGTTTCGGGGCGATTCTTCACCATCTCAGGAAACTGAGCCAGAAAATGCCCGGCCGCGTAGGACGAGTTGACCAAAATGCCTTTTGCATATCCCGGATGGGTAGATCGTCCTCTAAATGTGACCGTCGCGGTCCTTGCCGACCAGGTTTCATTCGAAATGTCGCCGAGCTGCTCACCATCAACCGTGTATGCGTACTTCGCTCCCCAGCCCTCAATATCAAATTTTGCAATTCCGCCGCCGACTTCTTCATCGGGTGTAAAAGCGATGGCAATATTGCCATGCTTGATCTGCGGATTGTTTCGCAAGATGTCGATCATCGTCATTATCTCAGCAATACCTGACTTGTCGTCCGAACCCAGCAGCGTCGTGCCGTCAGCCGTGATGATGTCATCGCCGATCAAATTCTTCAGATCGGGGTTCTGGGCGACGGTGATGACCTGGGTCTTATCATTCGGCAGCACAATGTCGCCCCCTTGGTAGTTCTTATGGATAATTGCGTTGACATTAGCTCCTGACACCGCCGGTGATGTGTCGATATGAGCGATAAAGCCAATGGTGGGCACCTTTGAGTTATCCGGCAAGTTGCCCGGGACGGTGGCATAAACGATGCCCCATTCGCTCATACGTACGTTCTGAACTCCAAGCCCCTTCAGCTCCTTCTCAAGCAACCGGGCCAAGTCCAACTGCTTCTCGGTGCTCGGCACCTTACCAGCATCTTCGGCCGACTGCGTATCGATCTTGACGTACCGCAGGAAACGATCCATTGCCGATTCGGCCGGAGCCTTTACCTGAGCGTTAATACCCGTAAAAAGCACAAAACACATCAAAAGCGTATATATTAATTTCATTTAATTGTCCCCGATCTTTATACAAACATTCTTCTCTTCGGTAAAAAACCGCAAAGCTTCAAAACCACCTTCCCGGCCGACACCGCTCTCTTTCATGCCGCCGAATGGTGTTCGCAAATCGCGGAGGAGCCAGCAGTTGATCCAAACAATACCCGACTCGAGCTTCGCCGCCATGCGATGCGCACGCGAAAGGTTCTCTGTCCACAGAGTCGCCGAAAGGCCATAGCGTACGCTGTTCGCATAACTTAACACTTCACTTTCCGTATCGAAGGGCATGATAGTCACTACGGGGCCGAATATCTCTTCCTGATTCGTACGGCATTCACTCGTTAGCCCCTCAATGACGGTAGGAGCTATAAACCATCCGTCAGCACACCGGCCATCCATGTATACCTGTTCGCCGCCCGCGAGAAATGTACCGCCTTCCTTCTGAGCAAGGTCGATATATGACATTATCTTTTCAAAATGCGACAGCGAGACTATCGCCCCGACCTGAGTGTCTGGCAGCAGCGGATCACCAACTGTGAGTGCCCGCACACGTTCAGCAAAATCGCTCTTAAATTGCTCGAACAGCGGTCGCTCGACAAATACTCGTGAACCACACAAACAAATCTCACCCTGATTTGAGAATGATGAGCGGACCGTCGTTGCCAGCATTTCTTCATAGTTGCAATCTGCAAAGATGATGTTCGGGTTTTTGCCCCCAAGCTCAAGCGAAAGCTTTTTGAACATCGGAGCGGCGGTACGGGCGATCTCTTCACCGGTCATCGTGCCGCCTGTAAACGAGATCGCTTTTACCTCTTTGTGGCCAACGATAGCCGAACCCACCTTGGGGCCAAGGCCGTGCACGATATTCAGAACACCGGCCGGCAAGCCGGCCTCAATGCAGAGCTTAGAAAGCAGAAATGCCGTCATCGGCGTCACTTCGGACGGCTTCGCTACGACTGTACAGCCGGCAGCAAGGGCGGGGGCGATCTTCCACGTGAATAGGTACAGCGGCAGATTCCATGGGCTGATGCAGCCTACCACACCTAACGGCTGCCGCAGCGTGTAGTTGATCGCCTGTCCG
>JBBQGO010000032.1:0-11960 GCA_038323125.1 Pyrinomonadales bacterium | reverse complement strand
TCTAAACTCGGCGGAAGCAGCGTCGGCTGATTCTGCACGTACCTCTTGAATACGACTCTTTTCTCCTTCATTCATTAATTTTAAACCCACTACCCCATTTTTGCGCCAAAAAAAGAGGCCGCCTTTTCAGACAGCCTCTTTCCGTAGGTTGACTTACGACCCAATTAGAACAATAGGCGAAGTCCGAAACGTACAGTCCTTTTTCCCTGGCGGGCAGACGGGTAATTGTAGAATGGGTTCGCGCCCAGTGACCCTCGCGCCGCAGCAAGGATCTCCGGCGACCCTTGTTGTTGGAACGTACCGTAAGCGGTAATTAACCGGCACTGCGCGGGTGAGGGAGCGGACTGGCACGCCGTAGTTTGTGCAGGGGTGATCAACATGAAAGCGGGATTTAACACATCAAAGATCTGCGTGTTAATAAGATTGCCACCCTGCCCGCTCGGATTGAGCCCCAGATTCGTGATGATGCTCTGATTAAAGACATTCAGAATATCAACATCTCCTTTTAGCGTGAAACGATTATCCGCGCCGAACTTAAAACTGTGATTAACAGCAAAATCGGTTTGTGTAAACGTGGGGGTTCGTCCCTGATCTCCGCGTCGGTCGAGAATGATCTGAGAAATGTTGTTGATGTTAACGAATGAGGTGATCACGGTTCCGCTCATTGCGGTTGTAAACACCTGGAAATCGGTAGTATGTGCATTCCACAATCCGAGTTGGCTCCAACTTAGGCTATATGCACCGTATAGCTTAAACCTGTGCGGACGATCGGTACCCAAACGGCCCGTGTCTGGCCCCCCTGTTACCGTAAAACCCGCATGCGGCTGGTCGAAGTAACGATTTACATTCGGCGACAACCGGCCTTCTTCATCAGAACTTGCTAACCCGCTATAGTTACCATAAAGGCGGCTAAAGGTGTAGCTTGCATTGAAAAAGTAACGGTTTGCGAAAGCCTTGTCTAAACGGATTTCGAGAGCATCATATTGACGTATGGCTTTCGGGGCAAGCGTGCCGAACATGTCGGCCTGCTCCTTATGCAAACCTTCGCCCGGATTGCCGATAATGTAATATTCGCTTCCCTCCTCATTTGGAAATCCCGCGTCCTCGATCGCATGAAGTACCTGTTTTCGGGTATATCGAACCGACATCAAGTAATTTCTGCTTAATTGCCGTTCGAATGTGAAGGTGATCTCACGCTGCTGAAATGGTTTGATATCCGGGTCGATACCTCCAACCTGTGTCAACGGTCCCCCGGTATTTGACGGAACTCGAAAGTCCAAATCGCAGCGAACACGCCCGAAGACCGGAGTAAGAGTCCCTGTCGGGCATGAACCACCCGGAATTGGAGCCCCTCCCCCGAAAATCGTGTTCCTGTTGATGTTGGCCAACGTATCTGTCGGGAAGAGATCAAAATAAACAGTGTGGAACAAATCGCCGCCAAACGATCCGCGTGGCAATTCCAGCTTGAATCGATCATAAAACAGGCCGTAAAACGCGGAAACCTTTGTTTTGCCATCGCCCGTCAGATCATAAGCCGCTCCAAGTCTCGGAGCTAATTTTGAACGAAAGCTAAATTCGATTCCAGGAAGTCCATCCGCATAACTCGGCACGTTCTCTCTCTCGGTCCTGAGGCCGAGGTTCAAAGTAAGGCGATTAGTCGGCTGCCATTTATCCTGGACGTAGACAGCCTCATTACTACTGCTTACACTCCCGGCGGTTTCGAAGAGAGTCAGTGCTCCGGATCCCGAGGCTCCAGGGGCTGTCGGTATTTGGCGGCCTGAAATGGCTCCCACCGTTGAAAGCGGGCCAGTTCCCCAACGTAACGAGATCTGGTCATTGCGTCCTGACACAACGTCATTGGCAATAGTGTTGTTTTGGTAGCCACCTTTTAACTCGTGCCGGCCGAAGGCATTGAAGAGATAGGTGGCATCGGCGTCATATTGGTTTCGCGTAGTCACGTCAAACGGAGTAGCATTTACAAACGGAGCGCCGTTGCCCCCTCCCCTTACGCAACCGAAATTTGCCGGGAATTGAGCTGAACTGAGCGGAACGTTAGCGCATCCGATGGTCGGCACGCTTCGATCGCCCTGACCATAGGTTCCAAGTTTCTCATTTAGGAAATAATGCCCGGCACGCGCCGTGACGATCAAACTGTTGGTCACAGAGTAAGTACCGCTTCCTGTGAAATTCGTCGAATTCTGGCGGCCGCCCCTTGCACCTAAGACTGAAGGTGGCAGCGTGACGGTCTGGCTTACTTCCGAAGCGAAAGACGGGAGCGCGCCGGTTTGTGTGATCGGATTCCAATTATAGGTTCCGGTCAAACGCAATCGATTAAACGGCTGAGCATCGATTCGCCCAAAGGTAGCTTCCTTTCTTTGTTCGAAGAAGTAAATATCACTGCGGCCCGTTAGGAGACGTGAAGTAGGGTCCCGAAAAAGCAGCTCACGACGCTGGTAAAACGATTGCGGGGAATAATTGACAAAAAACCAAACACGGTTTCTCCAGATCGGCCCTCCCAGGGCTGCGACCGGGTTAAATTCGTTATACTGAGAATAACGAGAGGGGTACTCTTCCGGTACCCCGAAGTTACTTCGAAGAATAGTCCTTTCGAGCGGTTCAAGTTTCGACGTTCGCATTCTTACACCAAATTCGCCGCGAAATTCGTTTCCTCCGCCTTTTGTCGTCTGGTTGATGACGCCGCCGGTTGCTCCGCCGTACTCGGCTTCGAAACCACTGGATTTTACTTGAACTTCCTGGATCATTGAAAAGGGCAGCCTACTGTTTGCATCCCAGTTGCCGGTAATATTATTAGTAACTTCCTGGCCGTCGATAATAAAAGTGTTTTCTGAACCACTAGCACCGTCTATCTGGAATCCTCCACCACGCGGCTCGGGGTTCGTAGCTGGTGAAAATTTGAGCACGCTATCTACATTCAACGATTTAGGAAGGAGCTCAGCAGCCGCTGACGATATCGATGTTTGTATTTTTGTATCGGTCACATCGAGGGGTGAAACTTCAGAAGTTACCTCCACGGTAGCCCCAAGTAGTTCGGTGGTCATTTCAACCGTTAAGGGAGTAGTCCGACCAAGGCCGACCTCAAAAACGTCCGTAGCTTTCTCGACAAATCCCGAGATCGCGGCTGCGGTGACAATGTATTTTCCAGGCGGCACCTGAATGATCCTGGCAAAGCCGGAATCGTTAGCCGTCACAGTCCTCTTAAAGCCTGTGGATCCACCGGCACTCGACAGGGTCAGGCTGACGCTGGGAACTACGGCTCCCGCAGCGTCCTTAACCGTGATATCAACACTACCGGTCGTTTCTTGTCCCAGTGTAATCACTGAACACAGTGCAACGAAAAGAAGCGAAACTAAAAGATTACTCAAATCCCTTTTCATTATATATCCTCCAAAAACTTCCTAATTCTATATACTTAACCAAATCTACGGCCGGGCTAACGTCAATGAAATAAAGTCTGCTGCTTGTTGAGCTTAGTATTGACCCGTAAATCCCAAAGGTTCACGTCAATTGATGCAATAGTTGTGCCCATTTTGATGTTTAGCGAAATCTTAACAAAATCAATGATTTACGACAAGATGAAACCGATAAATAGCCAGTAAATCTCCAAATTTATGAATATTGAAAGCTAAAAACTTGAATAAAGTCGCCGAGCCTTCATGCTGTTTGGCACTTTGGCCTCACTTTCCAAGGACTAGGCCTCGGTGCGCACGGCAAAAGCGTCATTACCCGTGATCTGGGTTAAATGTCTCGTGTCGTTAATGGCCAACACGCGGACGTTACGCGGGCCGCGAAACTCAAATCGATTTATGCCGCAGTTAGAGGTGATCACCCATGGAGTCTCGCGGGTGCCTTTGTGGATGGCTCCCAGGAGATGAAGTGTGAGAAAGCAGATCGCTCCGGTGTGGGAAAACACCGCGATACGCTCGCGCGGGTGTTCGCGGAGAATAGTTCGCAGTTCGGTTGTAATGCGCTTGAGGAGGTGACGATAGCTCTCGCCCTCGGTGATCACGTGATGGATATTACGATTTATGAGAGCGTAATAATCCCGGGGGTATCGTTCCTTCGATTCATCGAAGGTCAGGCCCTCGAGCACGCCAACGTGACGTTCGCGAAAAGCTTGGGAGGTGCGTATCGGAATGTTTAAACGATTGGCGAGCGGCTCGGCTGTCTGGACCGCACGGATCAGGTCGCTTGAGTAGATGGCGTCTATACCCTCTTTTGCCAATACTTTTGATGTTAATTCTGCCTGTTCGCGGCCGAGGTCCGACAGCGGAGTAACCCCGTGCCCGCCAAAGCGGCCGGCGGCATTACCGGCCGACTGGCCGTGTCGTATCAGATAGAGCCGGGTCGCATAAGCCATATTGGGGAAAGTTGGCGTGGGGCTATTGGAATTTAGGCCGTCACAGCCTCCGACTTTAGTTTCTCTGTTTGATAATGGGTCCGCAGCGTGTCTATAAATTCGTCGAGGCTGCCCTCCATCACCAAGTCAAGTTGATGGACCGTCAGGCCGATGCGATGGTCAGTTACACGATTTTCCTTGAAATTATAGGTGCGGATCTTTTCCGAACGGTCGCCGCTGCCGACCATCGATTTGCGTTCGGCCGAAAGTTCGTCGTGCTGTTTCTGCTCCTCGAGTTCCTGCAGACGTGCGCGGAGAATGCGCATCGCCTTTTCCTTGTTTTTGATCTGAGACTTTTCGTCCTGCATCGAGACTACGACATTTGTCGGCAAGTGTGTCAGGCGTACAGCGGAATAGGTCGTGTTGACCGACTGACCGCCGGGGCCGGATGAGCAGAAGTAATCAACCCGAAGGTCCTTGGGATCAACCTGCACATCTACATCTTCGGCTTCGGGCAGAACCGCAACGGTGATCGCCGATGTGTGAATGCGTCCCTGCGTTTCGGTCTGGGGTACCCGCTGAACACGATGAACGCCCGATTCGAATCGCATCTTCGAGTAAACATTGTCGCCTTCGATGACGGCGGTGGCATCCTTGATGCCGCCGACGCCATTGTCCGAAGTTTCGAGAACGTCCATCTTCCAACCCTGACGCTCGGCGTATCGGGCGTACATACGCAAAATTTCTGCCGCAAAGAGGGTCGCCTCGTCACCGCCTGTCCCGGCACGTACCTCGAGGATGACATTCTTTTCATCATTCGGGTCTTTGGGTATGAGCAAGAGCTTTAGAGCTTCTTCGACCGCCGGCAGTTCAGCTTCGATCCCGGCCATCTCGAGCGCGGCCATTTGCCGCATCTCGTCATCGTCGGTGGTGTCCAAAATGTCTTTTGCTTCCTTTAGTTCATCCTGCATCTTGCGGACTTCGCGGTACTTTTCGACGATCTCACCCAGCGAGCGGTGCTGCTTCATCAGGCGCGCATATGCGGTCATGTCGGACATGAACTCAGGCGACGAGATCTGCTCGGTCAACTCCTCGTAGGATCTTTCTATCTGTGCAAGTTTCTCAAACATAAAAAAGCTAGAGTGACGCCTTGAGGCGTTTCGGTTACAGTTGCGATCCAGGAAAAACGCGTATACGCGTCACTCTGAACGGAGAACGCCTAAACAAGTTGCTCGTACGTAAAACGCATTATCGCCTTGCTCTTACGCGGGCTCCAGTTTTAGCGATTCGTCGAGTGCCTTGATAGCCACCTCGAGCTGTTCGCCGTCCGGCTCCTGCGTCGTGATGTTCTGCAGCCAAAGGCCCGGAAGTGTCATTACCTTGAAGATCGCACTCGATTCCTTCTTCGCGGCGTAGCGGATAACTTCGTACGAAAGGCCGGCAACGAGCGGCATCAGAGCGATCCGGACGACAAGGTTGAGCCACGTCGCTTCAAAGTTGATGACTGAGAACAAAACGATCGCAACCAGCATAACGACCATCAGAAATGACGTTCCGCACCGCGGATGCTGGCGACGCTGCTGGGTGGCATTCTCGACAGACAGGTCCAGGCCCTTTTCCCAGGTAAATACGGTCTTATGTTCTGCACCGTGATATTCGAAAACACGGCGGATGTCCTTCAAATATGACATCGAAAAGATCATCGTGATGAAAAAGACCATACGGATCAAGCCGTCGATCAGGTTAAACGAAACCCACGATCCGAATGAGTCGAGTTGGATCTTCCACACGTAAGCCTTGATCGTTTCCAACCACGCTGCGTCCGCGGCGATCCCCGGCGACTGTGCCCATCCCATTGCAATGAACAGAAGATTGGTAAGCACCAGCGGAGCGACTATGAACAGAAGAACATTGAACAGCAGTGCAAAAATGATGGATCCGACCGCACTGGCCGACTGTCCAGCTTTTGCCGTCTTTTTCTCTTTTTCGTCCGGCATGATGACCTTCACGGGAGCCTTTCCAAAATCTTCGTCCACCGTCCCATCAGCGTAGGCAAACTGCGTTTCCGCGGCCTTCGCCTTTTCGAGCTCTTCCTGTTCCTTGAGGTCCTCTTCGTAAATGCGGGCAGAAAAATTGAGGGCCTTCACGCCGAGAGCAAGCGACTGTATCAGCGTCGCACCGCCCCTGAGCACGGGCGTATTCAGCCATTTATATTTATCGCTCCACCGCGGCAGGGTCTCGGCCGTGTGAATGATCGAACCGTCTGTGCGGCGGCACGCTATAGCGTACGCCGATGGGGTCCGCATCATCACGCCTTCCATCACAGCCTGTCCACCGACAATTAGATCGCGTTCGACGGCGAATACCGTGTGTACAAATCTTAATGTTCTTGCCCGATTCTTTGAGTTCATATGTTCAATTGACGGCTTTCCGGCCCATTCTGTTGCCTAACGGTTTATCCTGAATGAATATCTCCAGAACGGAGTCGTTCGGCATGAACAGTTTCTGCCAGTCAACCTTGAATAGGAGATCCATCCGCTATTGTAAAAAGAACTAACGCCGGCCTTTTTTCACCTGTGTCGGTTGTGGAAAACACACCGGGTCGAGGCGCTAAGGTCGGCGTCAAATTTTACTGGCTAATATCTGTCGGTGACTATTTTCAAATGGGTGCCCGGTTAGCTATTCTGCTGCCTCAGCCGCAACCTCGACCGCCGCCGGGGCGGCACCGCGAGCGTAACGTTTGTTAAACCGGTCCACACGGCCGGCCGTATCAACAAGTTTCTGCTTGCCGGTAAAAAACGGGTGACACGCCGAGCAGATCTCGATATGCAGATCGTCCTTCATGGTCGACCTGGTTTGGAACTTGCTGCCGCATGCGCAGATGACGGATATTTCTGAATAATTTGGATGAATTTCCTGTTTCATAATCTCACTTCCTTCGCCGTAAATAAGCGATGTGCGACTGAACGCAATCCTTGATTGTAAGATCGAACCTAGTACAGGTCAAGTCGGGCGGCGATGGACTTTGCAAGAGCTTTTACCTAGCCGCAGGGCTAAAACTTTCAAGCCGCGGATAGTTTATGAGCTCGTTCTTCAAAAAGGCTTAGCGAAGGGGCATTCCTTTCTGCAGAGACCATCTTCCTTTCTAGAGATGAAAACCCTTTTCCCCCAGTTGGGGGACTTTTTCCTCGCTCTTAATAGGCCATTTCTCGAGAAGAACAGAAATTTTCTCCAGATAAAATCATTTTATCTGGAGAAATTTCCGGTTTTCCTCGAGACGGTATGGTCTTAACTCGAGTATTTCAGCATTTTTCTCGAGGAACTATTGCCCGAACTCGGAGCAAGGCAGCACCTTTGGAGAAAAAGGGCCTCCCACTAATGAAAGAAGGTTATGTGCTGACCGCTCCCAGCAGGTCGTAAAGCCGCTGGCGGCCAATGTTAAAGGCTTCGAAGATCATTTTGATCTGCTTCTCAGATTCCTTGGAGCCGGTGTCGATGGGCCTGCGCGTTCCGATCAGCATATTGTTTTTTGGGGTGTGCTCGGTAGAGACAAATTCGAACAGTTTGGTCGAATAACCGCTGCGCTCCAACAACAGCGAGCGAATGCCGTCGGTCAAGGATTCGGCGGTGCGTTCGAGCATAACGCCGTGTTTTAGAATATCGCGAAACATCTCGGGAGGATGTATTTGCGGACGCAATTCCTGATGACAGCACGGAGCCGCGACGATCAACTCGGCTTTGGCCGCTATTCCCTTGTAGATCGCATCGTCTGTAGCGGTGTTACAGGCATGAAGAGCGATCAGGATATCCGGCGTACCGATCTCATAATTGGCGATATCCCCGACCACAAAATTCAGATTCTCATATCCCGATGCCGCCGCAACGCCGTTACAAAGATCGACCATGTCTGTTTTGGTGTCGACGCCAGTGACCTGCATCTCGACACCGCGGGTGTTCTTAAAATGGTCGTAGGCGGCGAATGTGAGATAGCCTTTGCCCGAGCCCATGTCGACGATCGACAACTCGCGTTTGTCTTTCAATTCAGATTTGTCGATGAGGTTTGCGAGCACCTCGACGAACTTATTTATCTGCCGCCATTTGTCCTGCTGGCTGTCGCGGATCCGGCCGGTGTCGTCCGATATGCCGAGGGCCTTTAGGTAAAAGCTGCCGGGGTCGATCTGAACCGCCTTTTCGCGGTTGTGCTCGAGTGTCGGTGCAGCCTTAAATGTCGGCTTTGAGGCGTTTAGCCGCGACTTGCCCTTTTTGCCGAGCTCGAGTTGATAGTCGCTGCCGGTCGTAAAGAGGTGCCCGCTAAAAAACTGCCCGTCGAGGAATTCGGAGACCATGGCCACGCCGGTTTCGAGATTATAATTCTTGGCCGTGTCCCGCGTCGCTCCGCGATAGAGAAAGAAGAGCCGCGTTCCTTTTTTAGTCCCCACGAGGCGGATAAGGACTTTTTGCAGTTGCTCCTCCGTGCCCCTATAATTGCCTAAAGTCATCTTGACGAACGTGCCGCCTTTTATGCTGGCGACTAGTTCATTTAAGAATTTTTCCACGTTATCGATCATTCTGTGGTCGAGGTTAGCATATATATGGAAGGCAAAAATAACGACATCGTACGCGAACACTTTTTAGAGGCGCTCGCATACCTGCTGCTTGAGACCTTTGAGGGCTCGCCCGAGGGGCAGGGAAGTGCGTACCTCGATCAGGGTATAGGCATCTTCCCTACGCTTGAAAAACTGACCGCTGCCCAGGCCTCAGCCGAGTTTCACGGTACGACCATCGCCGCCCAGACCGAGCACGCCAAATTCTATCTCGACCGCCTGTGCGAATTTATAAATGGCCGTACGGATAAAGTTAATTGGGACGATAGCTGGCTGATCGAAACCGTAAACGATACGGAGTGGGCCGCCCTGCTTGGGAGTGTGAGGAAGAGCTACGACAACACGCTCCGATGCGTCGCCGAAGTCGCCGATTGGAACGCCGACAACGTCGGCATGGGCATCGGCCTCATCACCCACACCGCCTACCATCTCGGTGCAATAAGGCAGATAGCAAAGGCGGGTGCCACAAGCGGCGACCTAATATAGTCAAGGACAGAGATTTTAATCGTCCACAGATGAACACGGATGAACTCAGATAAATTGTGGAGCAATATTCTTGAGGAGGAGCGGCCCGTTGGTGCACGAAGTGTCGACGCCTCTCGGACGATGAACCAATTGACCGAGAAGGTGATCGGCTGTGCATACACCGTAGGTAACACCTTGGGATGCGGCTTCCTTGAAAAAGTGTACGAGAATGCACTTACGATCGAGCTTAGAAAATCGGGGCTGAATGCCGAACAACAGGTTCGAATGAGTGTCCTTTACGAAGGTATCGAGGTCGGTGATTATTGTGCAGATATCATTGTTGAGGGCGTTTTGATCCTTGAAATAAAGGCGTTGGCAGCGCTTTCTGATACCCATAAAGCACAGATCCTGAACTATCTGAAAGCGACAAACTTAAAGCTCGGCCTACTGATCAACTTCGGAAGGCCCAAAGTGGAGATCAAACGAGCGGTGCTTTAAATTGTCGTATCCGTTCATTCGAGTAACCGGTAGTCATAAGAGTAATAGTCCACAGATAAACACGGATGAACTCAGATAGATGGTGGAAAAATTTCTGATTTACGGAAGATCCTGCTAGTTAGTGAATTTAAGGGGCCAATTTGGGACAAAAAATACCGGTTCCGTAGCCCGTCTTATCTGAGTTCATCTGAGTTCATCTGTGGACAGAGTTATAATGTGACCCGGCAAAATAGGCTGACGTGAGTTCCAAAAGAGCGGTTTTGTAGCCGGTCTTATCTGAGTTCATCTGCGTTTTATGTGCGGACAAAAATATGAATAACATTTTCCATCTGGCTTTTCCTGTACATGATCTCAAAGCGGCACGTGAGTTCTATGCCGGGGTTCTGGACTGTGCCGAGGGTCGGAGTTCTGATTGCTGGATCGACTTCGACTTGTACGGTCATCAGATCGTTACGCATCTGGCGCCTGATTCCGCGGGTGTTCGGGCGACGAACGATGTGGATGCCGATCATGTGCCGATACCTCATTTTGGCATCGTGCTTCCGATGGACGAATGGCAGGCGCTTGCCGATAAACTTACGTCTAAAGGCGTTGAGTTCGTTATTGAGCCGAAGGTGCGTTTCGCCGGCGAAGTGGGCGAACAGGCGACCATGTTTTTCCTCGACCCAAGCGGCAATGCGTTGGAGTTCAAGGGCTTCAACGATCTCTCTACTATCTTTGCCAAGTGATACTTATGAATATTGTATTGTTGATATTGCTGCTTTGTATCCCCGCCGCCGCCCAGACACCGCAACGCACTATCGCGATCACGATCGACGACCTGCCCGTGGTTTCAACCCGCACGGATCTCAAGAACCGCCGTGACATTACCAAAAAGATCCTGGGCCATCTCAAACGGGCAAAGGCTCCGGCTATTGGTTTCGTAAATGAGAATAAGCTTTACACCAACGGCAAACGCGACGACGCACAGATCGCCCTGCTGAAAATATGGCTCGATGCCGGCCTTGAGCTTGGCAACCACACATACTCTCACCGCAGCCTCAATCGGATCGACCTCGAGGATTACAAGGCGGACGTCCTGAAAGGCGCGGAAATCACAAACGAGCTGCTCAAGAACAGAAAGAAAAAGGAGATGCGCTATTTTCGCCATCCTTTTTTGCAAACGGGGAGGACGATGGATGTTAAGGCGGGCATGGCCACGTTTCTAAGTGACCATGGCTATACCATCGCACCCATTTCGTTTGACAATGCCGACTACATTTTTTCACGGGCATACGATATCGCTTTTGATAAAGGTGATAAAGACTTAATGAAAAAGGTCGGCGGCGGTTACGTGCCGTATATGGAAAGCAAGCTCGACTACTGGGAACGCCAGTCGAAGAAACTGTTTGGCCGCGAGATCAGCCAGACGCTATTGATCCACGCGAATTTTATAAATGCCGATTATCTCGATGACCTGATCGCGATGTTCAAACGACGCGGTTATCGCATTGTCGATCTCGGAACAGCTTTGCGCGACGACGCGTACCGTCTGCCCGATACTTATATCGGTCCCGCAGGCATTTCCTGGCTGCACCGTTGGGCGCGTGAGAAGGGGCGTGAATTTGTGGTGGCCGATGAGCCTACCGTTCCTTCCTTCGTTCTCGAACTCTCCGGCTTCGAATCCGAATAAATGCAAAGTGCAGATATCGTTATCATTGGCGGAGGCGTTGTCGGGGCTTCTGTCGCCTATCACCTTACAGAACGGGGCTGCCGTGACGTGCTCGTGCTTGAACGCGAGAACTCGCTCGGCCGGGGTTCGACCGGAAAGGCGACGGGCGGTGTCAGGGCGCAATTTGAGACCGACATTAATATAAACCTATCGCTGTATTCACTCGATTTCTTTCGCGACTGGGACGCTGACTGCGGCTACGAGCCGCGTGGGTACCTCTTTCTCGCAACTAGCGACACTGAACTTGACTTCCTTGCCCGGACATCCGGCAGGCAGCGGCAGCTTGGCTACGAAAGGGTCGAGATGATCGGGCCTGATGCAATAG
>JBBQGO010000031.1:0-11980 GCA_038323125.1 Pyrinomonadales bacterium | reverse complement strand
AGTTTTCAAATATCAACTTCTTTTACTTCGCTCTCCTAAAAACTTCTCCAGAGGCGAAACTATTGATTATACAGAAGCTATTCCGTATGTCAAGCGACCTTGCTCATGTTTTCAACTTTTCTTTCGAACCGTTGCCCTTATGAGCGTCAGAAGCAATTTATGATTTTGTTACCTCCGGCAATTATTGTCAAGCGGCCAGCCGGGTTTTTGTAAACTAAATTACATATCCTCAAAAAGCCGGCATAGACGCCCATTTCATGGGTGTCCGCGGCCCGATCCCAACGCCGCATCGTCATCATCTGCGTTGTCAGTATTTCAACCGAGCCGAATAAGATGGCCTGGGCTACCATAAAGTTGCCCGGGCCATAAAGATCGTTTTAATATTTCAAACGCTATCGTCCTGTCATCTATCGATGGACGGCACCGCATTTCAAGCGAGCAGGATATGATGAAGCAACATCCAGCCACGTTGCCTGTAGTTGGTTCTCTTGAAAACCCCAGCAGGTTCTCAGTTTGCCACCGTAAATTTGATATCGGTAGCACTTTGCGAAAGCTTTATGTCGCTCGCATTAAAGGCATCCACCCTGGCGGTGTACGAACCGGCCTTAAGCGGTTTATCCAGCACATAGGACGATCCGTCGATACGCTTATTAACATAATCCAGGTCGGTCTCGGCTCCGGTTTTACTGTCGGCATGTACGCTCAGTTTGTAATAAGCCGCATCAGGATATTCGTCCCACTTGACTTCGATGTCCGCCGCGTTGATTTTAGCACCGGCTTTCGGACTCACCAGCTTCAGGTCGGATTTGAACAGATGAGTGTCAGGTGCAAAGTAGGTCTTGCCTTCTTCAATGTCGTATTTAGCCGACTGGACGTAGCCCGATGTCGCAAAAACGTACATCTGAGTGTTAAACACCTTTGCGACCAGGCCTTCATATGTTCGCGGCGTGGCGCCTTTGATCAGATACTCGCCTTCTCTGTCGGTTTTGGCAACAAAGGTCTCGCCGCCGCAGCCGCTCCCGAACCGAGTGAACTTTTCACAGAGCTTGACCTCAATGCCCTCGGCCGGCTGTTCATTAAAGAACACTTTGCCCTGCACGTTAGCTTTGCCGGCTTCCGGTTTTTCCTTCTCGACGCCGGTGCCCGACGGAATTGTTCCTTCGGCGTTCGGCTTGCTCGCGGGAGCGGTAGTTTTGGGTTTATCAGTGTCAATACTCAGAGGCTTATTTGCTTCCGCTTCCCCCAAAGACTTGCAGCTTACAACCAACAAAACTGAAGCCAATATTAAGAGCACATTTTTCATATTTGCATGTGACATAGACTGCGTCCTCCTCATTTCGTCTTTCTGGAAGCCATGTCATCATGCAGTATTACGATGATGCCGGCGCACCTGAATATTAATATGTATGGATCGAGTGGAGCGGGTGACGAGGCTCGAACTCGCAACTTTCACCTTGGGAAGGTGACACTCTACCATTGAGTTACACCCGCGAATGTGTGCATTTTACCACGAAAATGAGATTTGCAAAGCCCGGCGAGAGAGCGATACCTCTTGAGGGGTGCGGGTAGATCGTATTCGCAGGAATATAAATCGGTTAGGGCTAACGGGAGGGCACCGAAAATAACGAAACCGCCTCAGACCCTTCAAGAAATAGGTGGGGGCTGATTGGGAACTAAGAAGATCTGGAACCGCTAAGAATGAGATCGATGGCTTCGCGTACGGCACCCCGGCCGCCGGGGAGTTTTGTGATGTAATGGGCGGCGGCTTTCGTTTCGTCTGCGGCATCGCCGACGGCAACCGCTAAGCCGACGAGACGCATAACGGGTATATCCGGCGTGTCATCGCCGATGAAGGCGACCTCGTCCGGTTCAACACCGGCAGCGGCAATAATTTCTTCGAACGCAAAAACCTTCTCGTTTCGTCCCTGCGAGATAAACTCGATCCCTAACTGTCGGGCGCGAAGGTCAACGATCGGTGAATTCCGGCCGGATATGATTCCGCTCCGGTACCCGGCATCGTGCCACATCACGATACCCTGTCCGTCCCTGACATGAAAAACCTTCAGCTCCTCACCCGAGGCCCCAAAGTATAGTCGTCCATCGGTCAGGACGCCGTCACAATCCATTAGCAGGAGTTTTATTTGTCGTGCGCGTTGATCAAGGGCCATATTCTACGTCGGGCGTAATCCTCTGCCCTCACCTGACCTCGAACATATCCACCGCCGCTAGTTTCCAGTCGGTGCCGGCCTTGACCAGGCGAAACACTGCCATGCCGGTTGATGCCGGTTGGTTAAGGAGTTTGATGTTCATAACTGCCTCGACCAGAAGTGTGTTCGCATCAACCCTGTCGACCTGGCGGACCTGTGTCTGCCATTGCTCGGTCGAGCCCGAAACGCCTGCAGCAAACTTTGTGATCTCGCCCGGAATAACCATCGCGTCGATCTCGCTCTTGCGATTGGCCGAGGCCGACTTGTCAAAAGCGGCGAAAAAGGCTTTTACCTCGGAATCGATCACAGGTTGGCCGCCGATCCTGTTTCGCAGGTTGCGGGCGGCGAGACTCGCACCGTAGTCGGCGTCGATGAGTATCGCGGATTGGACCAACCTTAGGGCGTTGTCGTTCTGATTGGAGCGTGCCGCCGTCTCCGCGAGCCCCACATTTGCCCATGCAATGCTGCGGGCCGACGGAAGCTTTTCGTCAACGACCATTCGAAATTCCTTTTCAGCTTCCGCATTTTTGTTTTGGGCCAGGAGTGAACGTGCGAGCAGGATACGGAGATCGTCAAATCGGGGAAACCGCGCAAGCAGCGTCCTGGCTGTTTTCTCGGCGCTTACAAAATCCTGCCGATCAAACAAACGCTTCGCGGCAAGCAGAGGGTCGCTGTCCGTCGATTCGCGGGGAGCGATATCATCGGAGTAGTCCGTTTGCGGATATAGCTTTTCGGTGTCGATCTCGACCCGAATGATCTTGGCCGCTGACTTAAAGGCGATCTCACTAAAGCTTTTTGCCTTGATCGTAGCCGAAGCGGGTACCTGTTCACCGGTGGCGGTCGTTGCCGTGACATCGACCGTTACATCGGTCCCACCAGTGTTTCTCAGAGCAACTTTGGTTTCGTCACCTGCGGCCTGTGGCAGCCCCACCATCAGATTTGTGTCCGTTACTTTGTCAAAAAGGAACTCAAAAAGCTCTTTATGCGGTGAAAACGCCGCCCTTAGCTCGGGAACATCGACGTAACCGTCCTCCAGGCTCGTCCGGACGATGCGGGAAAAGTCATCCGTTCCGACACGCCTTGCGAGGATTCTCCACGCCATTGCCCCCTTATTGGCTACCTCGGGGTAAAAATAATCATCGATCGGTGACACTGTTGTCATAGGTGCATCACGATCCGAGACCGCGGCGTATGCCGACCTCTGCCTCAGTCGCTCAATATCGGCCACATCCTTGCCAAATCTCTGTTCGATGAACTGGGTCGCGATGTAGCGTGAAAGGCCTTCGGTGATCGTGCCGTATCCATCGCCCTTAACGGACACTGCAGAGCCGAGCCATAACTTTGCCGCCGCCTCGGCGATCTGCATAGCGGTCTGCGAGTCCAACTTGGGCCGTCTAAAGACAGCCTCGTCAATAATAACCGTGCCGCTGCCGCCAAACCCGGCTCCTTTGCGGCTCGTCACCATTCTCAATCGTACATCCGGCGACATTCCAAAAATGCCGGCCGCAAATGCCTTTGCTTCGGAAAAGAGCGCAGCAAGTTCACCCGCACGCGTTTGTCCGGCAGCACCGGTTCCCGCCGGAATATACACGGATGTTCCATTCTGATCTGACAGTTCCCATTGACCGGCAATAAAAAACGGCTGGCCGCTCAGCTTCTGATCGAACGCTCCGGAAGTTTCGGTCCCCGAAGCGACCACCGACATGCCCGGAGCGTTGACTTTGAGCCTCACAGGGGCAGTGTCGGTGCCGCCCGTAAAATACCAACTATTCGGCGTGGGATACCAGTATGAAAGCGGCAGGAATTGAACATCGCGTGATGTTGCCGATCCGACGGCGGTGTTGTCCTTCAGATTGAGCCTATAGTCGACCGCTGAAGTTATCGCGGCGCCGGGGACGACAAGAGCGAACCGGACCGCGATCCTTTGCAGGGTTACCGAAGCATTCACCTTCTCGACGCCTTTGGTAAGATCGACAACGGCATCATTGATCCTGACCGCCGAAACCTCAGCAGAAGGTGAGATCCTGAGCGTCAAGGTGCCCGCGGGTGCCGACGAGACATTCTTTAACGAAAGTACGGCCTTTACCGTCACTGTTCGACTATTACCCTGAGGCACGCTGACATCCAGATCGTAGCTTTGCACCTGCCATGTTGCCGCAGCGCGGGTCGCAGCCTGGCCGAACGACGATGTGCAATACAACAGTGGCGATAGGGCGAGCAATGCTATGAAGATTGATTTCATTATTGATGGCTCAAGCGGTCTCGGCTTGCCGGTCTTCTGTGACGAGTTCGTGGATCTGCTTTAATTTAACCAGCAATTTCTCTAAACGGCCAAGCGGCAACTGGTTAGGACCGTCGCTCGGCGCCTTCGCGGGATCGTCGTGGACCTCCATAAACACTGCGTCCACACCACACGCGACACCTGATCGAGCAAAATCTTCGATGTACTCCGATTGGCCGCCGGTTGCCTTGCCGAGTCCGCCCGGCAGCTGTAGCGAGTGAGTTACGTCAAAAATCACGGGCACACCGAACGAGCGCATGACCGGAAACGAACGTAGATCGACTACCAGATTATTGTAACCAAAGCTCGTACCGCGTTCGGTCAGAAGTATCTTTTCACAACCGGCCGCCTGCAGCTTATCAACGATGTTCTTTGCGTCCCAAGGCGAAAGGAACTGCCCTTTTTTGACGTTGACCGCGCTGCCAGACTCGGCCGCCGCCACTAATAGATCGGTCTGACGGCAAAGGAAGGCGGGAATCTGCAGGATGTCGGCTACCTCCGCCGTTTTCTCTACCTGCCACGGCTCGTGGATGTCCGTGATCACCGAAACACCTATCTCGCGTTTTACCTGAGCGAGGACATCGAGCCCAAACTCCATTCCCTGCCCGCGAAAACTACCACTGGAACTCCGATTGGCCTTGTCGAAGGAAGATTTGTAGACAAAATCAACACCCACGTGTTTACATATGTCTCTAATCTCCTGCGCCATGAACAGAGCGTGCTGCGTCGATTCGACAACACACGGACCGAGGATGAAGGAAAGATCCCCGCCTCCGAATCCTACGTCGCCGACTTGAAAACCTTGATTGGTCATATAGTTCGCAAATTGGGCCAACACATGGTCGTGGTCCCCGCACAGAGCTATTCGTCGCTAGCGATCTCGGCCCTTTCAGGCATCTCCACCTGTTTATCACTCGTAACGTCGTGTTCCAGATTCTCGCTATGGATACGATTTTGCCACGCTGCTTTTACAAAGCGATCGAACAGCGGATGAACCGCCAAGGGTTTCGATTTATATTCAGGATGGAACTGGCAAGCAACAAAGAAAGGGTGCGAATCACGCGACAACTCGACCATTTCCACAAATTTGCCGTCCGGAGAGACGCCGCTAAATATCATTCCCTCCTTTTCCAGCAGCGAGCGGAACTCCGGATTGAATTCGTACCGGTGACGGTGACGTTCGCCGATCTCAGCCGCACCGTGATAGATATCGCGGGCGAGCGTGCCGTCTTGCAGTGCACATGCCCATTCTCCCTTTCGCATCGTGCCGCCGTATTCTTCGACGCCCACAAGGTCGCGGAGTTTGAAAATTATGGGGAACGGCGTCTCTTCATTAAATTCGGTCGAATCGGCGTCCCGCAGACCACATACGTTTCGTGCAAATTCTATACACGCGGTCTGCATTCCAAGGCAGATCCCAAAATATGGGGTTCCCGATCTGCGCGCGTACTTGATCGCCCGCAGCATGCCCGCGATACCGCGTTTGCCAAAGCCGCCGGGGATCAATATCGCGTCAAAATCCTGAAGTTCATTTTCATAATCGTCCTTCATCAGATTTTCCGATTCGATCCACGAGACGTTGACGCGAAGGTTGTTGGCGACGCCGGCGTGGGTCAGGGCTTCGCGAAGAGACTTGTATGAATCTTCGAGTTCGACGTATTTGCCGACAATGGCGATCCGGACAGATCCGCCTGTCGGGTCCTTAATGGTCGAGACCAGGTCACGCCAGCGCCGCAGATCGGCGTGGGGAAACTCTTCATCCAGATGCAGCATGCTTACGATCAGGTCATCCAGGGCCTGTTCATGAAACGCGAGCGGAACCTCGTAGATAGTATTTACATCAAGGGCGGAGATGACCGCGCCTTCCTGTACATTACAAAAAAGGGCGATCTTCTTTCGCAGTTCAACCGGAAGCGGCCGGTCCGACCGGCAGAGCAAGACATCAGGTGCAATACCGATCTCGCGAAGCTCGCGAACGCTGTGCTGGGTGGGCTTGGTCTTTAACTCTCCTGCGGCCGCGATAAAGGGAACGAGGGTGACGTGTACAAAGATCGCGTTATTGCGGCCCTCTTCGTTGCCCATTTGACGGATGGCTTCCATAAACGGCAATGACTCGATATCACCGACGGTGCCGCCTATCTCAACGATCAGCACATCTGGCTCATGAGCATCCGCCACGGTACGCACCGCCGCCTTGATCTCGTCAGTTATATGCGGGATGACCTGAATGGTCTTGCCCAGATAGTCGCCCCGACGCTCTTTTTCGATGACCGAGAGATAGATACGCCCACTTGTCCAGTTGTTGGCCTGCGAGAGTTTGGCATTTGTAAAGCGTTCATAATGCCCGAGGTCAAGGTCCGTCTCGGCCCCATCGTCAGTCACAAATACTTCGCCGTGCTGAAACGGTGACATCGTGCCAGGATCGACATTTATATAGGGGTCGAGCTTGATCATCTGAACAGTCAACCCGCGTGTCTCGAGCAGGCAGCCGATCGAACTGGCCGCCAGGCCCTTTCCAAGACTCGAGACCACGCCGCCGGTTACAAATATATATTTTGTTTTTTTCTCAGTCATTGCTTTCTCCGTTTCGATCAAATGTCGTTTTTCGATGCTGCATCGTCCACTGTCTCGCCCGCCTTGCCCTGCCCTGTTTTCTTTTGAAAGCGGCCTTCTTTCATCTGCGTTATGACCTCTTTCGATTTAGCGGTCTCCGGGTTCATCAACTCCTGCAAGGCGTTCATCGATGAACCGAGTGCGGTTCTGCCTTCCGCCGCGTTTCGTTCAAAATCCTCTGAAGTACGGTTCCGCGGTGTGGCCAACAGTTTTAGCCCGACGGCGGCTCCCACCAAGAGTAAGACCAAGAATCCGATCCCTATCCAGTCACCCATTATTTTCGATGATCCTCTTTACCCGTTCAAAGTCCTCCGGAGTATCTACACCGATCGAAGAGGCCTCGGCCTCGACAACCTTGATCCTGGCCCCATTTTCCAGAGCCCGAAGCTGCTCAAGCATCTCCAGCCCTTCCAGTTCGGTTTGCGGCATAGATGCATAATCTAATAGATATTCACGTGAGTAGACGTAGAGTCCCGTATGTTTGCGATAGTGTGCCAAAATGCCCTGCTCGTTCGCGTAGGCCCCGGCCAGAGACTGGTATTGCAGCGACGCCTCGCGCGGATACGGGATCGGCGATCGAGAAAAATATAGGGCGTAGCCGCGTTTATCGGTTACAACTTTCACGACGTTTGGATCCATAAGATCGCCGGGGTTCTCTATTGGCTCGCAGGTCGTTACGATGTCTGCCGAATCGTCCTCTAAGCGAGCCGCCACAGCACTTTCAATGGTTTGCGGCGAGATCAATGGCTCATCCCCCTGAACGTTTACGATGATAGAATTTAATGGCAGTTCCTTAGCCACCTCGGCAATGCGGTCACTGCCTGATCGATGATTCGCCGAGGTCATCACTGCCTCGCCCCCATTTTCTCTGATCACATTCAGTATACGCGCGTCGTCGGTCGCGACGATCACCCGTGACACATTTTCTGCCGCCAACGCCCGGCGGAGCGTGTGCACGATCAAAGGGACCCCGTCGATCTCGAGCAGCATCTTACCCGGCAAGCGGACAGACCTGTAGCGTGCTGGGATGATCGCGATCGCATTTTGTAAGGGATTCTCGCCGTGTAGCTCCACGGAATTTTAAGTTAACTCGTATTGGGTCAAAGTTCAAGAATGAAAAGTCGAACTTGGAACTAGCTCACCGTTTGGCTAAACTCATCTGCGTGCAGAACACCGACCGCAGCGAGTATTATTCAGATCTTCCAACACCGTTGGAACCTCATTTTGCTGAACAAACCCCAACGCCAAATAACCCGCCTTGGACAGTCTCAGCGGCACTCGGAGTTTGGATAGTAAGCGTTCTGTTGATCTTGTTCATACCCGCGATCTTCCTCGTGCCTTACGTCGCGATGCAGGATTTCGCGGATCCCGGTCAGATCGTCGATTTTACAAGTAATGACTCATTCGCGATCATCCTTCAGATAATAGCGATCCTTCCGGCGCATATTTTGACATTGATCTTATGCTGGTGGGTTGTGACCGGAGGCGGAAAATACAAGCTTCGAGACACCCTGGGGGTGGACAACGGCGGATTCGCATGGTGGCACTACTGCATCATTCTCAGTTCTTTTTTCGTTATTGCGGCAATAGTCGGGCATTTTTTCCCGGAACAGGAAAACGATCTGATCAGGATACTGAAGAGTTCGCGGACGGCGGTGTATCTGGTAGCGTTCATAGCTACGCTCACGGCACCGATCGCCGAAGAACTCGTCTATAGAGGCATTCTTTACTCAGCGTTTCAACGCACATTCGGAGTACCCGCCGCATTTCTCTTCGTTACGCTGCTTTTCTCTCTGGTCCATGTCCCCCAGTACTATCCGAGCTATTCGACAATATTTCTTCTTACGCTGCTCAGCGTGATCTTGACGCTGATCCGAATAAGGACAAACAGCCTGCTTCCCTGTATTATTCTGCATACCATATTCAACGGCTTTCAGTCGATACTGTTGATCATCGAACCGTATGTAAATGGGCCTGATCTCCAGGAACCCACGATCACTATCATCGGCCATTTAAAATAAGAGAGCAGCGTGAGAGTTGCCTCTACACACTGCTCTTGATCCGTGTTTACCAAGTGTCAGTTCGCTCTGGAAGCGGGCCTGATCTGGATTGGTTTCACTGGCGCAGGTCGCCCCGTCGGTCGAACTCTTCGTACCGGCATCGTATCAGATGGGAGGTCCCAGTCGGGGACCGATCTGACGGGCGCACGCTCAGGCTGCACTCTGGTATATGGCGGTGCCACACGCCGGGCACGGGCTGCGGCCGAGCCATCAGCAGTCGCAGTCGAGGGATAGGTTGGGGGCACCGGCGAGCGAGGGGTCCTAATAACCCTGGGCAGTCGATACCAATAAATACCATGTCCAAAACCATAGCCATACGGCGAATGCCAACCATACCCGAACGGAAGGAAACAATAGGCTCGAGCGAACGGGCTATAGACCCACAGGCCAAACGAGTCAAACATTCCCCAGCGTCCGTTGTGGAATGACGAGGCGAGCGAATCGCGCACGCTGTCGTTCCTCAAGGACGAAGTCATCTTTGCGAGGTCCTTCGCTCTGGTCTTGCTCCACGCGGCCAGAGCGTTTTGCTCACCTTTCTTTCTATCAAACTTTGCGATCAACGGGTCTGCCGAGTCGATCACCGCTGTCCGACCCTTTTTAACAGTCGTCGCTGACATCGCTCGAACTTCTGCTTTACCGTCGAACACCGCTATTGTTCCCGAACCATCGTCGCGGACATCCACGCGATAGACTCCCGAATCGACGAGTACGGCAGATCCCCTGGGCGTGAGTACGGAGACGCTAAACTCGTTCGTCGCAAAAACCTCAAACATCGCACTTCCCCGCTCAAGCCTGATCTGCAGATCATCAAGGGTCGTCGTTACAAAGGCGAAAGACGAGTTCGGGCCAAGTCGAAGGTATGAACCCGGATTAAGAAGGACCTCCAACCGGCCATTCGCACCGGTTGTCACCTTATCATCGATCTCGAGTTTGTCGTTTTTCAAGAGCAGGCCGCTCCGGCCGCCGGACTTCGCGACTGTAACTTCGCCCTCGGTCATGTTCACACCCCCGGCATTTGCGGAGATGACGTATTTGTCCGCCGCAAAGGACGACCTTCCTTGCTGCTGTGCAATGAGAGATGTGCTTAAGATCATGCCGGCTGCTAGTACAAAGACCGACCGCAGATTGATTTTTATCATGTTTTACTCCTTGGAAAATTCCTTGTTTGGACAAGTGGCGGTTATTCCAAACGCGCCCAATAAAATAAGAACAACCTTTATTATTGTTTCGTTATCTAAACAGATGCCTGCCGCGAACGACAGGCTGCCTGATAATTGGTCTTATGGCTACTTTTAGAGATCCAAGTCAATGTTTTGCCCCCCTCGAAGTGATCGAGCGGCTGCTCCAGATACGCGCTGAACTGGGTTTTACCGAAACGCTGTATCTTGACCGTTCGCAGGAGCTTACTGACTTCCTGGACGCATACGGCTTCGATATTTACGCTTTTTCGACACAGAACGACAAGATCAATTACGACGACGATTCAACTCCGGTCGTACCCGGCGGCGATAACCACCACTGTTCACTAACAGGCCATTAAACACTTCACAATTTCCCGGACGACGATAGGAACGCGGAAGGTGTCCCATAAAACGGGCCCTTCCGTTTTCATTTATCGAGCCTTAACTATAAAAAGTGTACCATCATCGTCCAGGAACTTGCGTTCAGTAAAATCTGCAACCCCTTTCCTGATGTGGTCGATCATCTGTTTTGCGGGCAGATGAATTCCCTCGAGGACGCGCCGGGCAAGCCGTTCGCTTCCATATTCCTCATCATCTGGGTTTGCGGCTTCGGTAATACCATCCGTATAGATGACCATTACCTGCCCGGGCTCGAACCGTATGAAATGCTGATGGTAATGCGAATCGTCAAACATCCCGAGGGGGACGTCCCCATATTCCACAAACCTGTATTCGCCATCGGGTTTAATGAGGAGCGGCGGCGAGTGTCCGGCGTTTGAGTAGACAAAAGTCTTATTGGTCGAATCGAGGATGCCGTATATCGCGGTTATAAATTGGTTGTCTTCGATAGAATCGCGAAGAAGGCTGCTGACCTTAGAAAACGCCACGTGCGGAGCGTAGCCTATTTGAATACCGGAGCGAAGCGAGGCGCGGAGGAACGACATTAACAGCGCCGCGGGTATACCCTTTCCGACCGCATCGGCGACCACGATACCGATCTGGTCCTCGAATATCTTTACCCAATCATAATAGTCGCCAGAAACCGCTTCGGTGGGAAACACATATGCACTGACGTCGAAGTTTTCGATAAGCGGGTCGCTCGACGGCAGCAGTTCAAGCTGCACCTGCCGGGCGATCTCGAGCTGTGCCTGCATTCGCTTCTTTTCGACAACCTGTTCGTGCAGGTGTACCTTTTCGATGATTATGGCTACCTGGGACGTCAGGAGGTGCAAGACCGAAAGATCGTCTTCGGAATAAGCGTTGAGGTCATCACTCTCTAGGTCGAAAGCACCGATCACTTTGTCATTCGAAATGATCGGGGCGACCATCTCGGACCGGGTAAGTTTGCGGGCTGCGAAATAGCGGGGGTCCTTGCTTACATCGTGTGAGATTATCGGTTTCCCGGTTTGAGCGACGGTGCCAAGGAAACCTTCGCCCATCTTCAACCGGGGCTCGATTAGATCGGAACTGATCTGATAGCCCCGAATAACCGTGGATCTAAAAATATAGGGGTCCTTGTCACCGGCATTGAGTTCGATCAGGTAGATCCCGGCAGCGTCGTACGGCAGCAACGATCCGAGGGTGTCCATAACGAGATTAAGAACCTCATCTAGGTCGAGCGAGCGGCTTATGGTTTTT
>JBBQGO010000030.1:0-12121 GCA_038323125.1 Pyrinomonadales bacterium | reverse complement strand
GATCGAAAAGGCCTCGGACTCACTGTGGCAGCTGCTGCTCGGTATTTTGGATAAGGCGACACTGACGCTGGGTGATAACCGGCGCGTAGATTTTTCGCGGACGATAGTGATAATGACCTCGAACCTCGGTGCCCGCGAGATGTCTGACATGATCTCGGGCGGCATCGGGTTTGCACCTACCAAAACGGACCAGGCAAAAGAAGACAATGAGATCGACACCAAGATATATCGCACGGCACTCGAGGCGGCAAAGCGTAAATTCTCGCCCGAGTTTATGAACCGCATCGACAAGGTTGTGGTGTTCCGCAGCCTTAAGGAGCATCACCTGCGGCAGATCCTCGATATCGAACTGAGATCGGTCCAGGACCGTATCACAGAGTCGGCCGGAACGAAGTTTGTTTTCGAATGCACGGTTGAAGCCAAGGAGTTTTTGCTTAGCGAGGGCATTGACCTCAAATATGGTGCGAGGCATTTGAAACGGGCGGTAGAAAGATTTCTGGTCTATCCGCTCTCAAATCTTGTGGCGACGCAGCAGGTGGAGACCGGCGATTACGTAATGGTCGATTTTGACGCCGAAACCGAACTGCTTACCTTTACCAAGCAGTCCGGTAAGATGATAATCGCGGATACACCCGGCGGCACCGTCGATGATGAGCCCCTTAGCAGTGCAGATGCGGTCGGACTCCCGATGCCGCAGGCAGAGGCCGCCGCCGGAATGAGCAAGTCAAAGGGTGAGAACGAAGTGTAGGTAATCGGCTGCACGCCGGTTTGAGATTTTAGGGAGTGGCCCGGGCTGCTCTCTTTTATTTTGCCCAACCCATAGAACGCCGAACGGCCTCGTGCCATCGTTCCGTCAGCCCGGCAGCCTCGCGTTCGGACATGCGTGGCTCATAGCGGCGGTCGGATCGCCAGTGTTCGGCAAGTTCGGTGCGCGATGCCCAGTAACCTACCGCGAGCCCCGCCAGATAAGCGGCTCCGAGCGCGGTCGTTTCAACGGTCGCCGAGCGGAGTACAGGTATCTGCAGGATATCGGACTGAAACTGAAGCAGGGAATCGTTACAAGTGGCACCGCCGTCAACCCTGAGCTCGAGTAGCGCAGCATTAGAATCGGCATTCATCGCCGTTAGCAGGTCGGCTGTTTGAAACGCTATCGACTCGACTGCGGCCCGTGCGATATGGGCCTTGCCGGTCCCGCGGGTCAGACCGATGATCAGGCCGCGTGCCTCCTGGTCCCAATGTGGGGTGCCGAGGCCGGCAAACGCGGGAACAAAATAGACACCGCCGTTATCATCGGCGGCTGTCGCCAGGGCCTCAACCTCCGCGGACGATCCGATGACGCCCAGGGAATCGCGGAGCCATTGGACGACGGCCCCTCCAATAAACACGCTGCCTTCGAGTGCGTACTCCGTGATCCCATCCATGCTCCATGCGACCGTCGTCAAAAGTCGGTTCTCAGATCGCACGGGGACCCTGCCTACATTTTGCAGCATAAAGCAGCCTGTGCCGTATGTGTTCTTGGTCGATCCGGGATCAAAGCAAGCCTGGCCGAACAGCGCTGCCTGTTGGTCGCCGGCAACACCGGCGATCGCGATGCCCTGAAGCGGGCCGGGGATTTCGATCCCGCCAAGCGTTTCGGATGACGAACAGACCTCAGGCAAGATCGAACGCGGCACGCCGAAGATCGCCAACAGCTCATCGTCCCACTCAAGCGTGTTGATGTTGTAAAGCATGGTCCGTGATGCGTTTGACGAATCGGTCACGTGGAGTTTGCCGCCCGTGAGATTCCAGATCAGCCAGGTATCGACGGTGCCGAACGCCAACTCTCCGGCTTTTGCCCTTGCCATTGCACCGGGAATATTCTCAAGCAGCCACCTGATCTTGCTGGCACTGAAATAGGAGTCCACCTCGAGGCCCGTTTTGCTGCGGATAACCTCGGCGTGGGAGGCCCTAACCTCATTACAGAACTCAGCGGTCCGGCGGTCTTGCCAGACGATCGCGTTGTGGATGGGCCCACCGGTCAGCCGGTCCCAGATCACAGTCGTTTCGCGTTGATTGGTGATACCGACGGCGGCAATGTCCGATGCCTTAAGGCCGGCTATGCCCAGGACCTGCTCAGCAGTTCCCATCTGACTTTGCCAGATCTCGAGTGGGTCATGCTCGACCCAACCGCTTTGCGGGTAGATCTGGCGAAATTCGCTTTGCGATGCGGCGATCGTGTTGCCTTCGTGATCGAAGATTATCGATCGGCTGCTGGTCGTGCCTTGATCGAGGGCGAGAATGTAGGACATATGTAACTATCTATATGGTTGAGCGAATATGACGAATGCTTAGATGTGATCGAGAGCCTGCCTCAGGTCGGCGATCAGGTCATCTGCGTCTTCGATGCCAACCGAGAGCCTGATCAACCCATCGGTGATCCCCGCTTTTAGTCGCTCTTCGCGACTTATCGCCGCATGGGTCATCGACGCCGAGTGCTGGAGTATAGTTTCAACTCCACCGAGTGATGTGGCAAGCGTGCAGAGCTTTACTCTATTGGCGAAAGCCTTGCCGGCCTCGACGGTGCCGAGATCGAAACCGATCATGCCGCCAAAACCACCGGGCATCTGGCGTTTTGCAACCGAATGGTTCTGGTGCGACTCGAGGCCAGGATAATGTACGGCGGCAACCCGCGTATCGTCGTCCAACATATTCGCAATAACATATGCGTTATCGTTGTGACGCTGCATTCTCAATGCCAGAGTTTTGATCCCGCGTATAACTAGCCATGCGACCTGAGGAGCGATGTTGCCGCCGTACAATTTACCGGCACCGTTTCGGGCCGCTTCGACCAACTTTCTGTTTCCGACAAGCAAACCCGCGGTCAGGTCACTGTGGCCGCCCAGGTATTTGGTCGCGCTGTGGACGACCGCGTCGACGCCCAACTCAAGCGGCCGCTGGTTATAGGGCGTAGCGAAGGTGTTGTCGGCGACGGTGACTATCGAATGTTCACGAGCGATGGCTGTAATCGCTGCGATGTCCGTTATGCGGACGAGCGGGTTGGATGGGGTCTCGATCCAAAGCAGTTTTGTGTTGGGCCTAACGGCGCGCCTGTAGTTTTCTGCATCGGCCGCGTCGACAAAGGTCGTTTCGATCCCAAAGCGTTCAACGATATGGTGAAAAAGGTTCATTGTTGTCGAGTAACCTGACACTGGGGCAACAATGTGATCGCCGGATCGCAGCAGCGTGAGAGCAACGGCGGAGATAGCCGCCATCCCAGATGCAAATGCCAGGGCGGCCTCGCCATTTTCGAGGTCGGCGATGGCCCTTTCGAGAGCATCTTGGGTCGGGTTGCCTAACCGTCCGTAGTAGTAGCCCGGCTTTTCTTCGTTATGTATAGCGGCACCGTCGTCGGCGTCGGTGAATGCGTAAACAGAAGCAGGATAGATCGGGACGGACAGAGCACCGTGATTTTCCGTGGGGTTTTCACCCGCGTGGACGGCCTTGGTGTAAATTGATGTTTGGCTCATCGTTCGCGACGTCTCCTATATGATAGGCGTTATCGTAAACGCATTTACGTCCAAGAGCAATAACGCCGTCAGCGGCCCGACGGCAGCCGTTACCACGCGCTCCGTTGTAATACATATATGGATAGTGTAATGTGTGTGTGAACGCGGAGGTGAATAGTGCAGAACCAAATCTATCCTGAACTCGCTGAACTGTTTCTGGCCCTATCCGATAAGACACGGCTGCGGCTCTTGGCTCTGATGGCCGCAGGAGAGGTATCCGTTGGGTACCTCGCGGGCCAGTTGGGCGAGAGCCAGCCAAAGGTTTCGCGGCACCTCGCTTACTTGCGCGGGGCGGGCCTTGTTTCTACCCGTCGTGACGGCAAATGGATCTATTACGGCATTCAGGCAGAGAGTGATGCGGCGGTTGACATTTTGGATGCCGCCCTACAAGTTATGGGCCTTTCGACATCTCTCGTGAGTATCGGCGATGCGGTCGGCAGCCCGACATCTCATGCGGTGGAAAATATATCTGATGAAACAGATATGACGCCTTGGCGGCCCAATGAGATGGAAATACACCTACTCTAACGCCCCAGTTCAGCAAATCCATACGGGCAATTGCGGCAGCCGCTCTCACAGCAATAGCCGCGATCCAATAAATAGCTGCGCGTCAGGACCATCAGGCCATCCTCGAAATAGAAATCCTTACCTTCGACGAGCGGGGCCGCAACGCGAGGGATATCATTCCGGTTTTTCTTGTCGTTGTTCATACAGGCCCAGGAATTCGCGGTTGCCTTCGGCACCGAGTATTGGCGAATCGATCACCCCAGCGCAGAGCAGGCCAATGCTCTGAGCAAACGCATTGATCCCATTGACCACTCGCTCGTGCTTTTCGGTTTCACGCACGACTCCGCCCTTACCGACCTCACCGCGTCCGACCTCAAACTGCGGCTTGATGAGTACGATGATCTTTCCTTCGACACTGAGCAGCGGGATGATGGCCGGCAGGATCTTTGTTACGGAAATAAACGAAACGTCCATCACCGCCAGATCAAACTGCGTATCAAAATCCTCCGGCAGCATCTGTCGGGCGTTGGTGTTTTCGCGAACATCGACGCGAGCATCGGTGCGGAGCGACCAGACGAGCTGATTGGTGCCAACATCTATGGCGACTACCTTCTGTGCCCCGTGTTTGAGCAGGCAATCGGTAAATCCGCCGGTCGAGGAGCCGATGTCGATGCATATTAAGCCCTTGGGGTCGATAGCAAACGCAGCGAGGGCGGCCTCGAGCTTTAATCCGCCGCGGCCGACGTACTTGCTCTCAACGGCATCCGCCTTTAACCGGATCATTGCACCCGGCGCAAACATCTCGGACGGCTTTGCGACGCGCTGTTCGTTGACAAGGACAGCACCGGCCATAACGAGTGCCCGGGCCTTTGTACGCGACTCGGCGAGGCCCGCGTCGTACAGGAGCTTATCGATCCTTTCCTTTTTCGCTGTCGGTAATTCCATCCGCTTACACACACTTACCAAAACTCTAATCTTATCTTACTTTTCCGTAACGCAAGTTGAATGGTAAGTTAGAAGCGATACAAACCGTCCCACCGCAATAGCCCTGATAGATATGAAAGGCCTTTCAAAATTATCTGCATTAGCCAAGTATGCGTGGTTCGTCCTGGGCTGGAATATGCTCGTTATCCTCTGGGGCGTGTTTCTGCGTGCGTCAAGGTCGGGCGACGGCTGTGGACAGCACTGGCTTACGTGCCACGGCGAGGTGATACCATCGGCACCGGAACTGAAAACCGTCATCGAGTTCTCGCACCGCGTCACCAGTGCGATAGCCGGCTTGTTGATAATCGGTCTCGTTGTGTGGGCTTACAGACGGTGGCGGCCGAATAAGGCCGATCAGGACCGCCGCACGCTAAGGGCGGCCGCCGGTTCGCTGATCTTTGTGATCATCGAGGGACTGCTGGGTGCCGGACTGGTGCTGACGGGCAATACGGCCGAGACGCTAACACCCGAACGCCCGATATGGATGGCGGCGCATCTCGTCAATACCTTCATTCTGGTTGGTTTTCTGACAATGACGGCACGCTATGCGAGCGGCGGCCGTCCCATCACGTTTAGAGTCGAGGGCAAGTATCTGGCGGCCATTGTAATTGGCGTTGCTGCGATCTTTGTCGTAGGTATAACAGGGTCGATCGCGGCACTATCGAGCATGATCTTTCCGTCGGGGACGATAACCGAGGGTATGGCGAGCGATTTTTCGCCCACATCACATTTTCTGGTGCGTTTGAGGATACTACATCCGATCACCGCCATTATCACGAGTGTATTTGTGATCTTTCTGACGGGCTGGCTGGCAAAGGAGAGGCAGGCTGACCGGGCCGTGGCTCGATGGTCCAACGTCATCGCACTGCTGATACTGGCCCAGATCGCGGTTGGTGCGGTAACCCTGTTGACGCTCGCGCCTATCGTGATGCAGCTTGCGCATCTACTGCTTGCTGACGCTATTTGGATCAGCTATGTCTTGTTTGCCGCAGCCTTTCTGTCATCCGACGGAGCAAAAACCGAGCTGCCACCCCTACCTGAGGCAGCTTAAATGAACGGTACGGGCCTATCGCCCGCTCCATTGCCGGCCTTGTTCGACCATCTCGTCGAGGGCTTTCTGAAGCTCGCGTTGTTTCGATTCGACCTCGGCCGCGTCTGCGTCTGCATCCACATATATCGGTTTGGCGATGAGCAGCCGCGATCGGGAAAACGGAACCGGTATCTGCATTTTGTCCCAACTGTTGACCGTTAAATAGCGTCGCGTTTCGACAAGGAACGGCAGGATGGCGTTACCGGTCTTTTTCGCAAGCATCACGGGACCCGGCTTTGCCTCGTACCTGGGCCCGCGCGGGCCATCAACCGTGAAGCCCATCGGGTGCCCGTCGCGCATCGCCTTTATCATTTCGACCAAAGCCCGGGCACCTCCGCGTGATGACGACCCGCGAACGGCCCCGTAACCAAATCGCTGAATAAACCGTGCTATATACTCGCCGTCAAAGCTCTGCGACGTCATCACGGCGATCCCGCGATCTCGCCATGCATATGTGCTCAGGAAGATGCGGTCGTGCCACGACGTGTAGATCGCCAGCCTGCCTGCCTGCTCGATCGCGGCGAGGTGCTCGAGCCCGCGCACATCAAACCGTGAAGTCACGCCAAATGCCCTGATAAGCACGTAAAACAGCATACCGCCGAGGCGTATCAGTATGCGCTCCTTCAGCGGGTAGTTTGACAGCGATGCATATCTGAAAAGCTGATCGTTTCGTTCGTCCGGCACAGTTAGAAGATAACTATCAATTTGGGGTATTATTTGCAACAACAGTAACGGAAATCACGTAATTCCGTTTAGCGGCTCCTGCGGCTCCATTTATGCAGCGACGAATCCTCATTATTGACGACCACGACGACCTGGCGACCGCGCTTGACGAGGTGTTTACGCATGTCGGCCACGACGTCACGGTGCATGAGAGCCGTTCGGCGGCCGTTGCGATGGGCGGCCTCGATGATTTTGATTTCGTGATCTCGGACCTCGACCTTGATTCCAGGCGGGTCGCACCTGCCTCAAACGGCAGCGGCGAGCTATGTCTTCCACAGATAAAGGTCGCATGCGCCGCCAACGAACGCCTCAAAGCCTTTAAGATCTGCGCATCCAATTTTCGCCGTGACGAGTTTGACGAGGATGAGTTAAAAAACCTGGTCGCAACGGTGCTCGACTATAAAATACGCTTTGTCGATACCAAAGAGGTTGTTATCGGACTGCGCGAGCACATCGAGTTTGAGCTGCCGAGTGCGATGTCGCTGATGCACATTGTGCTCGAATATTTGCTGAAACGGGTCGAAAAGCTCGGCGTGGTCAAATCGGAACAGTCCAACCTGTTTGTCGCGCTCGACGAGGCTTTTGTAAACGCCATCAAGCACGGCAATAAATTTGACGCTAAAAAGCTGATCCGTGTCGCCGCCGAGGTGTCAAAGGACGAGGCCCGCTTTACGATCGAGGACGAGGGCGAAGGGTTTGACGTTGAAAGCATCCCCGACCCGCTCGACCCAGAGAACCTGTTCAAAACCTCGGGCCGCGGCGTGCTGTTTATCTACAACATCATGGACGAGGTCGAATATAACGACCGCGGCAACCGCCTCACGATGGTCAAAAAGTGCGATCCGGTCGAAAAGGTTTGATCAGTGCCGGCGAACGCCCGCATACTGACGCAACGCGAAACCCTCATATCAAACAAGCAGCATCCGATACCGTACCGACCCCTGTTCCACACCAAACGGCCGCGCTGGTTACGCCGCTTCCTCGCGTGACTTCGGCCCAAATATCCCCGAAAATAGTCACGGGCGCTAAATGAAAGTCACAATTGCACAGATCAACACGACGAACGGCGACATTGCCGGCAACACTTCAAAGATCATCGAGGCTATCGAAAAGGCCCGCGGCGACGGGGCTGATGTCGTTGTGTTCCCCGAGGTTGCGACGCATGGTTATACTTCGCAGGACTGGTTTCAGGATTCCGATATCATCGGTGCCGCGCTCGAACCTCTCAGCGCGATCATTCCCGCGACGGTGGGCATCACGGCGATCGTCGGCACGATCCGTCCCAATGACGAACGCGACGGACGACGCCTGTTCAACACGGCCGCGGTCATCCACGACGGCAAACTGATCGGGTTTGCCGACAAGACGCTGCTGCCTGAATATGATGTGTTTGACGACCCGCGCTATTTCGAACCGGGTGATGAGCGCCGCATTTTTGATATCAATGGCGTAAAGCTGGGTGTCGTCGTTTGTGAAGACTTTTGGAACGACAAAACGTTCTGGAAGGAGCGGCTCTATGAAAACGACCCTACCGACGAGGTGATCGCGATGGGCGCCGATGTGATCATATCGTTAAACGCGTCACCGTTTAATAAGGGGAAGATCAAGCTCCGCTGCGACATGGTTGCCCACCGCGCCAAGCTTCAAAAAAAGCCGATCGTATTTGTAAACCTCGTCGGCGGCAACGACGGGATAATCTTTGACGGTGCGAGCCTGATCGCTGATGAGGAGGGCGATATCATCCTGCAGGCACCGGCATTTGAGGAGTTTGTCGAAACTGTCGAGCTCGATGTGCGTATGCCCGATGCACGCGGGATAACCGGAAACGAGATCGAAGCCATCCACGACGCATTGGTGCTCGGCGTGCGCGATTACGCGCGAAAGAACGGTTTTCGTCAGGCGGTGCTCGGCCTGTCCGGCGGGATAGACTCGGCCCTGGTCGCGGCGATCGCTGCCGAGGCGATGGGAGCCGAAAACCTGCTTTGCTTAATGATGCCTTCGCCGTTCTCATCCGAGGGGAGTATCAAAGATTCAGAAGATCTGGTGCGAAATCTCGGGTGCGAGAGCCGTATCGAACCGATCTCGGCAACCTTTGAGGTGCTGCTCGGCCAGATGAAACTCGACAAGCCGACACGCGGCGGCGAGAGCCTGGCGGCCGAGAATATGCAGTCGCGGCTTCGCGGCGTGATCCTGATGGCCATCTCAAATGCCGAGGGCCGGCTGGTGCTCGCCACGGGCAACAAGAGCGAATTGGCCGTCGGCTACTGCACGCTCTATGGCGACACCAACGGCGGTCTGGCCGTGCTTGGCGACCTTTTAAAGACCGAGGTTTGGGACGTCGCCCGGCATATCAACGAACGCGCCGGACGCGAGATGATCCCGGCGAAGATCATCGATAAAAAGCCATCGGCGGAACTCGCCCCAAACCAGTTTGACCAGGACAGCCTGCCGCCCTATGAATTGATGGACCCGGTGCTGAAAATGTACTTCGAACAAAAAGCATCGCCGACCCAGATAATCGAGTCCGGCCACGATGCCGAACTCGTCTACGACATCCTCAATAAGGTCGAGCACCCCGCAAACGAATTCAAACGCCAACAGCTGCCGCCGACCCTCATAATCTCAAAAAATGCCATCGGCGTAGGCCGCCGCCGCCCCATCACCCACAAATACCGGCGAGCGACCATCAACTAACATTGCCCGCTCGAATCAGCACATACTTTGGGACGACGTGATTTGATGGTATCGGAATCGTGTTATTCTCCCTGTATATGCAAAATATATCTTCTCACCCGCGTGCTCTGCGGTCGCCTATATTGCTTGCGCTCGCGATCCTGATAGCGACGGTTCCGCTCCAAGCTCAGGGAACGGGCGATTATCCGGAACCCAGGCCCATAATTTTGCCAAACGCTCTACCAACATCGAACTGCCATCGGTCGTCACTGTCGGAGTTTGATCGCAGCAGCGACTTGTCTATGAGCTCGAGCCGCTTCTGAACGTTTCCAGATCGGAGGCCATTTCCCGGATCACGGCCAGGTAAGTTGACATGGTGAAAACGGCCAGTCTTTCTTCGTCGGTCAGAGTAAAACTGTATTCCAACATGCGGCTGATCTTCACGGGCTTACCGGACCGCCTGCTATTAACGTGTGTCCCTGCCGGGACGTATGCAGAATCGCGTGTATGACCCCCAATCTTTTCCCACCGATTAACGTATGTCCTGACGGGACGTACGCTGAACCGCGTATCAGCCCGTCGCCCGCTATATTGACGACTCTGCACCGTATTTAGAAGGTCCTGGATACGCCGCTGCCGAGTCCACAAGCTGATCGGTTTTTATCGTCTATAAGCCCATATTATTTTACCTCCATTCATTAAAGTCAATGTTTACAGTGTTTAAGGTTGTAAGCATCCGTACGAATAGCAATATAAAAATGCTTTCGCCAACGGAATAATGGCTTAGCTGTTGTTTTTGTCACTAAACAAGTTGTATTTCTCCTGCGGTAGTTGTTTTCTTACAATGTTAGTTGTTTAGGCATTTTTCTGTCAGCGAAATCATTTCGCCAACGGTTCTTGTCATTTCGCCGGAAGTTTAGGCATTTTATCGGGACCGATTTTCGTGTGTTTCGCGTGATTCGCAGGCATAATCCGGCGGCGATCATTAGTATGCTAATTATATGCACAAAACGCGCGAAACCTAATTATTAAGAGACTTACAGCGATTGTTTTGTTATTTGCTATAAGAGGGTTGTTAAACCAGAAGAAAGGGGCTCAATTCTTAACGTAGTAACCCTGGCGGGCACGGGGCCTTACTCCGGGGCGGTCCTGTACGGTGACGTCGAGTTTGACGTATTTGTTTTGCGGGAAGTCGCCTTCTGAATAGTATTGGATCAGGTATTGGGCGCGGAGTTCGCTGGCTAGCTGTTTGAATATGCGGTCCAGGGTGACCTCATTGCGTTTCGCGTTGCCGGCGTTTTGCAGCGGGTCCTTCATGTTGGTTGAAAGGAACTTGGGCAAGAAGGCGGTGCCGCCGGTGTCGTTGGCAAAGCGTGCCATACCCGTTTGGGCACGTTTGCTGATGGTATTGAGCTTGTACGAGTCGCCGGCAGGGTTTATGACGTAAAAGACAGTGTCGGCGTCCTGCAGGTCGCGGAGGATCTTGTTCTGGGCATTTACGTGGGCCAGATTGGTCCTGTCGGCGAGTTTGTTTCTAGTTTCCGGCGTCAGCTTGTTTATATCTACGTCGCGGTAGGTTGCCCTCTCGGCATCGCGGGTCAGGTCGCTCCAGTTGTCTTCGCCGTCCGTCAGGGCAACGATCACACGTCGGCTGCGGACGGGAGCGTTCTTTTGCAGATAGCGGGCGGCGGCCGAGACCGTGTCGTAAAAAGCCGTAAACTTGCCCGACGGCACGATGGTGCGGACCCGTGCGGCGGCCTGAGCCGCGTTTTCGCGGACCATCGGCGAGATCGGCTTGTCACCGATCAAAAAGATCGTGGCGCGGTCCTCGGACTTCATAACGCTTTGCAAAAATTGAGCTGCGGCGTTTATTTCAAACTCGAAAAGTGGGTTGACGCTGCCCGACACGTCGATAAGCAACGCGATCTCAAGCGGGGTGTTGTCGGCATCGGTCACTTGATCGATGACCTGCCGGCGGCCGTCTTCGCTGACCCTAAAATTGTCTGCCTTTAGCCCCAGGACCGGTGCTCCTCCGGCATCTGTGACCGATACGGGAACCACGACCAGGCGCGAATCGACACGTATGATCTCGTCATCGACGTTATGTGATCCGGGTGTAGGTGTTTGAGCAGTCGAAGCCGCCGCGGCAGCCAGACAAAGAAATATCAGACTAAATATACTGAAATTACGCATTGGTCCGGCCCCCGTGATAGTTTTTGAGAGAAGAAAAGGGCATCGAAGCGGACATTTGTCGGCCGCGTCGATGCCCTTTTATGACTGGGATCAGTAACCGTCTGGACCGACGGCTTGTGACTTGATCTCGACGTTCTGGTTGATTCCGCGGCTGACGAGCAGCTTGACCTCGACGCGGCGATTCTGTTCGCGGCCGTCGCGGGTCCTGTTGTCGGCCACGGCCTGGAGTTCGCCAAAACCGTATGAACTGGTCAGACGCCTAAGCGGAACGTTGTGCGTTTCGATCAGATAAGCCTTGACGGCCTCTGCACGGCGGTCGCTCAGGATCTTATTCGCACGAGCGTTCCCATCGGCCGATGCAAAACCTGTGACCTCGATCACATATCCTCGCATTGTCATCGCTGCG
>JBBQGO010000029.1:0-12141 GCA_038323125.1 Pyrinomonadales bacterium | reverse complement strand
AGCTCGGAAATGTACTTTGAACAGCTATATGGACTGCTCGAAGGCGATCGGGGACGGTGCAGCGTATTTCTTACGGTCAACGCGGGCGAAACGCAGGTAAAGTTGCACGCCGCGGCATTAAGCATAGTCGGCAGCCGGAGTCTGCAGCTCGACCTCGAGGCTCGCGGATGCAAGGTTGAATGGGAGCATTAGCTCAAAAAGACACCGCTAAATATAATAGGCTATCATTGAGCTATGGCGACAACCGCATTCGAACGCGTGCAGATGGCACGGCATCCTGACCGGCCCTATTCGCTGGATATCATTGCTGCGATCTTTACCGACTTTGTCGAGATCCATGGTGACCGACGCTATGCGGACGATCCGGCGATGATCACGGGTTTTGCGCGGCTGAACGACATTGAGCTCGCCGTGATCGGCCAGCAAAAGGGGCGTGACATAAACGAACGACGTCATCGGAATTTCGCTATGTCCAAGCCCGAGGGGTACCGCAAGGCCCTGCGGATGATGAAACTGGCCGAGAAGTTTGGACGGCCTATAGTAACGATCATCGATACTCCCGGTGCATATCCGGGCATCGACGCGGAAGAACGGGGCCAAGCCGAAGCGATCGCGTTTAACCTTCGCGAGATGGCGGGCCTCAAGGTCCCGATCGTGGTTGTCGTCCTAGGCGAAGGAGGTAGCGGCGGTGCTCTCGCGATCGGTATCGGCGACAAGGTATTGATGATGGAGAACGCCGTGTACTCTGTGATCACCCCGGAGGGTTGTGCCGCGATACTCTGGAAGTCGGCTGAGAAAGCTCCTGAAGCCGCAGAGGGCCTGAAACTGACCGCCGACGAACTGAAAAAGCACGACATAATTGACGAGATCGTCGCCGAGGACACCGTCTGGACAATGCCGGCAGAAGACAACAAAAAACAGCAGAAGGCCTATGACCGGGTGTGCGAATCGCTAAAGAAGAGCATCGTTCGTGAGCTTAAGGCGCTCTCCGCACTTGATACCCCAACTCTCATCGATAACAGATATAAAAAGTTTAGAAAGATGGGGGAGTGGATATAGTTGGGTCCTATCGAACCTTCGCTCGCTGGATCGTAATGCCGAAAGACTCCTTCGATGTCACCGACACGAAGGAGTCTTTTGATCTTGGGTCGAGATCGCTGGAAGAAGGCTAAAACGGAATATCATCTTCGGCGGCCGGGGCTGCCGCGGGACTTGAAGACTCTGCCGCCGATCCGCCACCCGATGCAGCAGCGCCTGATTCCATTGGAGGGCCGCTATGCGTATCGTGATCGTCTTGTTCTCCCCCGCTATAATCGCCGCCGCCTTCGCCGCGACCGGCGCTAATAAAATGCATGTCAGAAGCTTGGACAACCAGCGTGAAGCGGTTGTTATTATCTCGGTCCGTCCATTCCTCGATCCCTAAACGGCCTTCGATATAAACCGGGCTTCCCTTTGACAGATATTTCGAAGCGTTCTCTGCATTGCGTCGCCACAGCGTCACCTTAAACCAAGTCGTGACGTCCTGGAATTCACCAGACTTGTCCTTCTTTCTTTCATTTGTTGCCATAGAAAAGTTGCAAACGGCATCGCCCTGGGGGGTATATCGGAGTTCCGGGTCGCGGCCCAGATTGCCGACGAGAATTATCTTGTTGAATGACATAGTGGTCTCCTGTGTAGGTTTATTTGTTCGAACTATTACTCTTGCGAATGCATCAATATAACACGATATAGGGCGTGTGCTAAAATCCTGATTTACACCTTCCGTGAGATGAAATTTACAATGAGCCGCAAGAAGTTCTCTTTCAGTTTAATCGCACACTTCTTGTTTCTTCTGTTTTACCTCGCGCTGCAATTGCCGGCTCTTTACGCCCAGGCTGATCCTTCCGGAGAGATCGATCTGACAAAGTGCTGGACGTATCCAATGAACGACGGTGCCGGTACTAAGCTTGTGGCAGATGGCATCCGGATCTATGTTGGAACGGCGGACGGAAAGGTAGCGGCACTCTCGCTCGATGGGACACGGATATGGTCCAGCGATTTTGGTGGAGAGATCAGCTCAGACCTATTGGCTCTTGATAACGGCCTTTATCTAGTGACTTCATCAGTATCAAGTGATCCGCTTCGACTGGCAGGCGGCGTTTTGCGTTCAGTCAGTAAAGAAACGGGCATCACTAACTGGACGGTAAAGCTGCCTGAGGCACGCGAACATTTCCTCCAGGGGTATCGGGGAAAGGTCGTGGCGATGTCTCAGACGGGTATCATTCAGGCCTTCAACTCACACGACGGCTCGACCCTTTGGAAGCGTGACGCAGCGGCGAGTCTTAGTTCCAGACCGCTGTTTTCTGATGGCGCTCTTATTGTGCCAACCGATGACAAAGAACTATTAGTCCTTTCAATATCGACCGGAGAGATTGAATCAAAGATAGGCTTACCTTTTCGCCCGACCGCATTAGGTAGAACTGCGGATGGGGACTTGATTGCGGGCGATGAAAGAGGAAATATTTCTTCTCGGGCGAGCGGCACCGGCAGGACGCATTGGAAATTTAAGAGCGGGGGTGAAATATCATCGATCTCCTCAATAGGCACTAATCTGCTTACGACGTCTCACGATAATTTTGTCTACTTTCTTGCGAGCAAAAACGGCGGAGTGATATGGAAAAAACGATTACCGGGCCGGGTCTCACATTCTTCCGAAGTGTTTGACGGCTTTGCATTGATCTCCGCCGCGGAACAGAACGGTGCAGTGCTCACGGAACTTGCGAACGGAAAGGTATCCGGGCAGATCGTATTCAGCGATGAGGAAACCCTCGTCTATCACCCTTTGGCCACAGCCGGCATGATCGTTCTATTGACTACCAAAGCGGTGCATGCATACAGCGTGAATGGCTGCACTCCGAAAATAAAAGCAGTTCATGAAGGAGTTCCTGCACCGCAGTCTAAAGAATCGAACATTTAGGCCGATCTCTAATGTGATACGGCGTGCTGCTGCATTATTGCGTAAATCTCGTCTTTAATGGCTAATTTCTTTTTCTTGAGGGTGGATTCTTCAAGTTGTTCGTCGTCACTGGGATATGAAAGGTGTTGGAGTTCATCTAATCGTTTCTCGAAGTCCTGGTGCTGATGAACCAATTCACGAAAGGTCGGGTTGCTCTTTATTAGTTCATCACGTACCGGATCAGCGGTTGACATGTCCATATCGCATTATCCTCTCTTGTCAAATTTGGGCACGCTTCCCTAATTAAATGGATCATCGTGCCTAGGCCTAGTTTAGCCATATCACTGTAAATTATCAAGCCTTGTAATTTTTCAGAACGAGCTTCATCAATATCGCATGTTCACGCGGATCATTGTAAAAATGCTTTCGCGTCTGCACGCGGACAAATCCGTTTCGCTCATAAAAACAGATGGCGGTAGAATTTGATTCGCGTACCTCCAGCCATATATTTACAACCGCACGGCTCTCACAGGCGGTTAGAAAGGCGTCAAGTAAAGACTGGCCGCGGCCGCTGTGCCGTTCGTTCTCGATTACTGCAATATTATAGATCTCCGCATCGCAGCGCGGTGCGATCTCGCCTCCGTCGATTATCCGGCCGACGATAAAGCCTATAATAGTATTATCGCTGGATACGAGTCGCAGCATGATCGAATCCGTATTCTTTAGTTCGTCAAGATAACAATTGGCGCTCCATGGGCTAAGGTTTGTGGCATCGGCGATCTGGATCAGATCGTGGATATGGACGGCGTCCACAACGCATATCCGCGGCTCATCACAATATTCACCATCTTGCGGGATAATCATCCTAAAACCCTTTGCTGATAAATAGCGGCTGGGTGTTAGTACCCATATTCCTACTGCAGACTAACCCGATAGCCCTGGCGATATTTGCCCCGGCGTTTATAGCTCCCGGCGTGGGGTCTGCCGATAAAAACAGCGACTCGTGAAGGAGAAAGGACCCGCCCTCTTCAGTCCGAATCAGTTCTGCAAAGTTAGATTCGGTCACCGAGCGAGGATCCGCGACCGGAACGCTATCATCAAAGAATTGTAGGCAAACTGCTCCGCGTCCGGCCGGAACGGCGGTAACGACCCTGCCACTCACATCGCTTTCGCAGATCATTGCCTCAAGCGCCGATCGGATCGACATCGCGACACCGAGTCCTGCCTTGAGCCCCAAGGCGGTGGCGAGTCCGATCCTGATCCCCGTAAAGCTTCCGGGCCCGGCCGAGACAGCGATGTGAGATAGATCTTCCTTGACGATACCGTGTACTTTCATAAGTTCGTCGATGTTGGCCAAAAGATCCTCAGCTTTCGAAATGCTCTTCGAACCTAGCCAGTTTCCTATCTCCTCGCCTCCTGAGAGTATGGATATACTTCCGCCCGCGATGGCTGACTCTATAGAGAGAACTAGGTCGGCAGAAGCTTTCATTTCGAGCCCAATCTGATTGTGTTATACATTCGAACTAGTGTCGCCGGAACGCGGCTGAACAGATTTCCAATTTGATAAAAGACTCGCGTCCGGGCATCAAAACTTCCATTCATAAGCACCGTCGCCCCGATCGGATTTGGACGAATCCGATTTAGAAGCTGGCGTGTCAATACTTTCGGTTTTCGTAGTGTTACCTCAAGCGGGATTTGAGGAGTTTCGCTCGACCACTCGCTTTCGACGGTGGTCGTGAGCCACGCCGGCAGGCGAAGAGCCTCTTCCATCAGGGGCGTATTTTGTATATCGAGTCCCAGATACCGATGGGCCAGTCCGACAGTACAAACCATCCAGCGCCGGCGGCGTTCATCTACGTTGTTAAGGAATCGATCCCAGTCAAAGTCAGGACCGCGGTTCTGTAGCATATAATAGATGTCCCACAGCCGTTCCCGGTTCGAACCTCCATCGGTTAGCCAGTGCGTACAAACCACACGCAGGTGGTCCTCGGCACGGAGTACTCGGATCGCGATGCCGTCTATTATTACAAGTTGTGAATTTTCGAAAAGATCACTCCAGGGCAATGTATCCAGATGTCGAAGTTCGCGGTGAAGATCTATCGCCAGTCCCTCGGAACTCGAGGACTCCGTGATCCTCGTGGCTCGGTCGAAATCGTTGGATGCTATGGCAAAGTCTATGTCCAACGAAATGCGGGTATGATCTGGTGGATAATATCGGGCGGCGGCAAAACCCTTTATCAAGACAGGCTCTATTCCCTGTTCGCGAAATAATCCGTATGCTTTTCCGATACGTACCAACTGAGCCTTTTGCTGGAGCAAATTCCAGCGCTTCGCATCGGTGATCTGATTCTCTACCGCAATATGGCAACTCTGCACGATAAAAAGAGTAGCAAAGATAGGATATCTTCACTACTCTTGAAATTCTAATAGTTTAATTTACTTAGTTTGGAGCACAGACGCCGACATCATTGCAAAACGTTGTCGACGGACAGCTGGTCAGCGTAGCGCAAATGGCGGCCGAGGTGCAGGCACAATTTACAGAACCCAATGCATTCGACGGAGCCACGAGCGATGCGATCACAGGAAGAGCTACCATCGATGCCAACCCTATCGTCTTTAGAACCTGTCGGCGCGACTGGCCTGCAAAACGAGGGGCAACGCTGTTTTCGAGTAAGCCGATCTCACCGAGCTGATCGATGGCAAGCCAAACAAAATCTTCTGTGACCTTTCCACCGCCGTTCGATTCAAATTGCCTCATTATATCTGTGATGGAATTGTTGCCATCGCACGACTTCCACACCAAGGCGGCCGACTGATTCAGACAATGAGCTTTATTGCTGTCCAGATCGTACACAAGCACCTCGTCCGGCATATCCTGAACAACAAGGCCACTTTGTCGGGCCATCGGATTATTTGAATTCTTCATCTTCTCCTCCAAGCAAATAGTTTTAAAAATTACAATAGGGCGAACCAATCTCAATCAAGCCGGAACTCTAAATATCGATCAAGATTGAGTGCATTTAAGATAGTCTACCTCAATTTACGTGTTTGTCAACGAAATTGAGAAACGTCTTAGCGAATTTCTCCGCGGAACCTCTGTAACTAGAGGCGATTATTGCACGTGATGCAATTTTATTCAAGACCTGCAGCGAGAAATCGGTTTGGTGTCTTACCGAAAGTGTGAACGGGATCATTTGGAGCATACCCTGCCCTGAGGTTAACATGGCGGGCGACCATCGCTTTCCGGGTGAGTATTCGGCGAGGAGTATCATACCAACGGGGATCGGGGCGATACCCCGGACACCTCCAAGGGATTCAGGAGTTATCTCATAGGTTTTGAATTTTCCGTCCTGGCTTCTAAGGCCCAACGGACGCGGAAACGGGTGCAACGATCCGTCCCCGTCGAACACGGCGAAGTCGTCGGAATAGTACGAGGCCCCACTACGGACCAATTCTGCCACAAGGGTTGATTTGCCTTTAAAACTATCGCCGGGCATAATTATAGCCTTTCCATTCCAGCCTACAGCCCCAGCGTGCATAAAGACCCTGTCCACCGCATATTCGCCGATCGTTACTCGGATGATACTGTCAAAAAATTTGAAGAACTTCTTTTGTGAACGTCCCGAGGCGATCCTCTCACCATTCTGAATCAGAACGTAAGTACCACCTTTCGTTCGATTTACCTGAAACTGGTGATGGGGATCAGTCGTTGTTATGTCACGCATTTGGTCCATCAGAGAACGTCGGCTTACAATGGCGGCCTGTTCTATCATCGCGGACTCATTGCTCGTTATCTGAACCTTTACGCCATAGGATTCGAACTGGTAAAGATGTCGGGCTTCGGTACTGAGAGATCTCGGGACAATCATACGTTTGAATTTACTTCTAATGGAGTGAAACCGGTGCAAATTGATAGGGATCAGTTGAGGGCCTCTCGCCGGAAACAGATGAGTAGTAGCACGGCCGTTAATATCAAAACAACCGGAGCCATAGCATAACTAATATCTTCGCGAAACTGAACGGAGAGTAAAACAGTTACGCACAGGATCATTGCGAGAACTCCGTAAATCACTGTTACCTTACGATGTGTGAAACCCGACTTTACCAGCCGCTGAAAAAGATGTTCACGGTGAGCAACCCATACCTTCTCACCTCTTACCGCCCGCCGCAGTATTGTCACGACCGAGTCAAACAAAAAGAACCATACAAACAGCACGGCGGCGATAGGTAGCAGGTCAGGAGACTTATACGCCAATTCGCGGCCGAGTAGCGGTAGTGCGGCAAATGTAAATCCAAGAAATGCACTACCGACATCCCCCATAAATATCTTGGAGCGGCTGAGATTCTGAAATAGAAACCCGAGGCTCGAAGCCGCAATGACACAACTGAAATAATAGATTGACTGCATGTCGAGAATGCGGCTCAGAATAAGCCAGCCGCCGCCCGCTATGACAGCCTGAAGGCCCGCAAGTCCGTCGATCCCATCCATGAAGTTGTAGCTATTCACCATCCAAACGACCCACATAAACGTCAGCACGTACCCAAAGAGACCAAGATTAAGATTCCCGAGCATTGTTATTCCGTGCCAGGTCTCGAGGTCCACGATGAGAAGGACTGCCGCAATCGAATGGACAGCGAGCCGCCAAAAGAACGGTATTGTCGAGATATCGTCGAGAAAACTGATTCCGGCTATTAATATTGCACCAATAAAATATCCCCAGGATAAAGGGCCGACCACAAATAAAGAGATCGGCACATACGCGAGCAGACAAATGATAACGATGATCAGACCTGCCCCGTGCGGGGTTGGCTCGCTATGGGAGCTACGCTCGTTCGGAATCGCCACGACCTGATTCCTCACGCCCCAATTGCGATAGATGCCTACTCCGACATACGCGATTGAAAACACAGTTGCGAATATTATGAGACCGATCATTATTAAAACCCAACGAGATCGCCTACCCGGCGCCATCGACTCAACGGTCGGCATATCCTACTTTCTGCGTATCTCGGAGCGAACAAACTCCAATTGAACAAGAACCAATTCAGACTGTCAAACGAGCAATGTGCTCAACATTATTTCGGCTTAGGGCCTTTCGATAGGCTTCGCAAGCGGCACCACGAGAATATTTGGAGAGTGCTGCCGCGCGTGCGCGGCGTCCCATTTCCGTCAACCCTTCCCGGTCGCTGGAGAGTTGAATAAGTGCAGCTAGAAGTCCTTCAGGGTCACCGGGCTCTACGTACAGCCCGATACCTTCTTCTTCGATCACCCTGGCTAGTTCGGACGTTCTCTCGGTCAGCGCTAGGATAGGTTTTCCAGCGGCCATGATGTTATAGGTTCGGCTCGGCATAGCAGTTCCCCACATGCCTCGGATCAGGGCGACGAGGCCAACATCGCATGCATTCAGAAAAATGTTTTGTTCGGCCCGGGGTCGGTAATCGAGTATCGTTATGTTCGATAAATTTCGTTGAAGTACCTTATTTTCCAACCACTGTTTCTTGGCACCAGCGCCGATAAAAACGAAGTGAAATTCACTGCGTTCTTTGAGCTTCGCCGCACATTCTACGATTGTTTCGATGTCAGTCGGATGGCCAATATTACCGGCATACATAAGAACAAACTTTTCTGAGATATCGAGTTCGTCCAATAGGGCGTTTTGTTTACGGTCTGTCGGATGGACCGCTTCCAGATCGGCCCAGTTAGGAATGGTCGCGATGGGAACGTTGAGCCCCTCGGTCTTAAGCGCAAATAGTTCGTTCATGTCCCGGCCCATGACGATTATCTTGGATGCGTACTTATAAACCCATCGATTTATCAGATTTACCACCGTGACGAATGCCGAATCTTTCTTCACAGCACCAACAGCGACCAGTATCTCTGGATAGCTATCCTGAACGAGTAGCGTAAAACTTGCGCCCTTTATCAATGCTGCCAAGGCGGTCGTCACTGGCAAAGTGGGAGGTGCTGTGACTACGAGAATCTGATCCCCCCGCTTGAAAAGTCTTAACGACCTTAAGAAAATCGAGGCGCCGATCGTAAGCATATTAATTAGACGATAGGCCAGTACGTTCTTATCCAGGATGGTTGCCCAAACCCTTACGATCTCCACGCCGTTCCGCGATTCTCTTTTTGGCGTCTTTGTTCCACGGGCCATGTGCTTTGGCTGCCCCGTCAACACCTTAACAGTCCAATCTTTTGCGAGACCCTCGGCGATCGCGGTTAGGTAGTACCCGGTTGAAATCTCCTCAGGATAGTAAACCTCAGACAGAACCCACAACGTCGTATTATGAGGTGATTTGTAATATCCCTCGATCTGCTGAGCAGAATGGTTTGAATCTTCATCTATCATCAATTGACTGTTTCTATTGGTCTTTTACGTCTTGAGCCACTCGATCGAGTGTTACGAGGTGTGCTCTCGGAAGCTTGTGTATCCTAGCAGTATCCTGCTTACAGTTTGTGAAACATTTTGGGCCAGATACTCCCTCGGCGCGGTCCATGCAGCGGGTTGAGCTATAGCCAGTTCTACCGCCCTAACGATGCTCTCGGTCTCGGCACCGCTTAGGATGTTGCTCCCGACTTCGATCGTTTCCGGCCGTTCGGTTACATCACGCATCGTAATGTTCGGAATCCCGAAGATCGAACATTCTTCCTGGACCGTTCCGCTGTCGGTCAACACAGCAAGTGAGTTCTTTTCGAGCTTTACAAAGTCGAAAAAGCTCAGCGATCTAAGCAGTCTGAGGTTGGGCGAACCCGGTTTTATGCCGTGCTCTTCCAGCTTTTGGGCCGTCCTAGGGTGCACGGATATAAGAACGGTCTTGCCAAATTTCCTGGCAACTTCCTCTAGACCATGGAATATCTTATTCAGGCGTTCCGGAAGATCGACGTTCTCCGCTCGATGCATTGTAACGAGGAAGTATTCAAAAGGCTTAACATCGAGTCCCTTCATTACCTCGCTTGCATCTATTCGGTCGTCAAAGTTATCGAGAACTTCTCTAATAGGATTACCGGTAACAAATATTCGGTCGCGCTCGATTCCCTCACGCACCAGATTATCTTTGCTTCGTTCCGTGTACGGTAGTAGAACCGCACTTGAGTGGTCTATGATTCGTCGGTTTACCTCCTCCGGGACACGGTTGTCATAACATCTGTTTCCAGCTTCCATATGGAAAACCGGAATCTGGCGCCTCGCTGCTGCGATCGCGGATAGAGCGCTGTTCGTGTCGCCAAGGATCAACACTCGATCGGGACGATGTTCGTCGAGGATCTGATCTGTTTTTGAAAGAATCTGTCCGATCTGGTCGCCAAACGCACTCGATTTTATGCCAAAGTGAACATCGGGTGTCCGGATCTCGAGATCACGAATGAAAACGTCGCTCAGGCTTTCATCATAATTTTGACCCGTGTGAACCGTCACATGTTCGCAATGCTGATCTAGAACCGCCAGCACGAGGCTAAGCCTTATTATCTCCGGCCGCGTGCCGAAAATCGTCATTATCTTCATATAGTTGTTAGTTCAGCCTGTCAGAAACTGTCTTATTTCAGGGTTGGCAAGCTGTAGCAAATCGCGAAGTTCATCAATCCCAAGATTCTTATCTTTCGAAGAATACTCGGTTTCGAGTGCGGGAGTGAACTCCGAAATCTCTCTCAATTCTGGTAACACCGGCAATATAACGTAATATTCGCCGCGTTCCACCGTGCGGAAGCACTCCTCCTCCGAGACCATTATTTCGTGGACCTTTTCCCCCGGACGGATGCCGGTATAGACAATCGGAAGGTCTTTTTCGCCCATCAAGATGGTGGCGACGTCCGTAATCTTTGCCGATGCAACCTTTGGTACAAACGTTTCGCCCCTACCCTCACTTCTGATCGCCTGGAAGACAGTATCCACGGCATGGTCCAAGGAAAGGAGAAATCGCGTCATTTCGGGTAATGTTATTGTGATCGGCTGATGATTACTGATCTGTTCGACGAACAAGGGTATGATCGATCCTCGCGAGGCGATAACGTTGCCGTATCTTACACAATTGAAACGGACACCGGGGCAGTCGCGATTCGCTTCAATTAAAACGCGCTCCTGCAGGGCCTTAGTCATGCCCATAACGTTTATGGGTTTACAGGCCTTATCAGTCGAGATGCCAATAACAGTGCTGACCGGAAGGTTGTTTTCACGGACCGCCCGGACAATGTTCGCTGCACCGTAAATGTTGGTCAAAACGGCTTCGAACGGAAAATACTCACATGACGGTACCTGTTTTAATGCGGCCGCATTAAATACCACGTCGGCATGGCGCACTGCAGCCACGAGCGACGAATAATCGCGCACATCCCCGATGCGAAAATTCAAAAGATCTTTGGAATTCTGGTAAATAACGTCGTCAGTTGCCGTTTCTCGATTGAGAAACTCAAGTCGCATGTAATGTTGTTTCGCCTCGTCCCGGGAAAAAACGGTGATTTGGGCAGGCCGGCCCATCTCACCCGTCAGTATCCTCTTTACCAGAGTCTGTCCAAGCGAACCCGTTCCACCCGTGACAAGAATCCGTTTACCTTCTAGTTCGTTCATTTTGGCTATATTTTGATCCAACCGCCCCAAGCGTCTTCGCGCATTAAACTATTATCAGACAAAATATTAACACCCGGGCAGCGATTGCAAGAAACTCCCACTCCAACAGTGACGCTGAAGCGAAAGTGATGAAAATGCGGTTTGCGAGCTATCAGGGGTCATCTGCCATTAGCCTCGATCCGGGAACCCAGTCGGGGCTGTCTCAATGCGAAACGCAAAACCTCCCGATTGGTTTCTTCGAGCGCAGGATCGGAAAGCCAGTCAATTGCAAATCGTTGGGCACGTTGCGAAAAGCCCGTATATTCCAAGTCGTCCATTTCGACGCATTTATTTAAAGCAGCAATCCAAGGTTCCGGATTGTCTAGTGGAAGGTCCCAACCTATCTGCTTCTCTTCCAGGTCTCTCCATGGCGTCCTGTCGCTGGTTATCAGTGGACAGCCGGATCCGAGAGCTTCAATAAAGACATGGCCAAAGTTTTCGCCCAGCGTAGGCAGAATAAAAAAATGATATCTTGCCAAAGTTTGGGCGACCCCCTCATGCGGGACAGGACCTTTGGATTCCACTGTGATGTTTTTGGGAAGCTTTGCTATTAGTTCTCGAGCCTCTTCCCAATAATCCGCCTCTTCGAGGGTTCCGAATATGTCT